>JBDTMM010000031.1:0-11163 GCA_039934275.1 Flavitalea sp.
AAGTAGCAGGTGATGCAGGACAGGTGAGTGAAGTTAGACAGGAAGGAAATTTAAAATTTTTATACAAACTGAAAGTAGATGATAATTCACTTCGTAAAAGAAATGTAAATCCAAAACCAACAGAATACCGGAAAAAAACGTTGTTGCAGGAACAGATTGCCAGCGGCGAGTCTCGAAAATATACTAACGCTAAAGCGTTCGACACCGTTAAAAGAGCGGATGCATTCGAATCGGAATTTGAAAAAGACTCAACCGAAGCAGCGCTCTCCCCTCAAATACAGAACCTCAAACCAAAGGAGGAACCAGTTTTGCAAAAAGCAAAATTGTACGATTATAAATTGAAGTTTTCGGTCGATAATTTTTCAAGTGCTTTTAATAACGACGTACTCATTAACCGATATGAACCTTATACCGGATCATTACCTGTTACACTTCAAAGCGGTGGTGCGTTTAATGGAATGCTTAAGGCTTCTGTTTTTGATCTTTTTGAAGACATCAGGTTCTCCGGTGGTATGCGTTTGCCACTGATCGGCGGGCTGGGTACGGGTGCCAGTGTGGGCGGTGGTGGAGGAGGTGTAAGTGCATTCATCCCCGTAAATCAATCTTTATTTGATGGCGGCGGCGAATGGTTTGCAAGAGCAGATTACCTGAAAAAAAGAATTGATTACTCAGTTTTGTATTACCGCGAAACCAAAATCGGCGGAGTACAGGGCATTGGCGGAACCGATAAAATCTATGATGGAAAACAATTCAGCAACCTGTACGAGGCCATTTTTAAATATCCTTTCAACAGGGTACAGAGTTTACGTTTCACCACCGGCATAAGAACCGAAAAAGTGGTGGTGCGCGGCACACAATTGGATACCGCCACGCTAACTCAACCCAACCAAAAACAAACCTATGCGGTATCGCGGCTTGAGTTTGTACACGATAATACTATTACCAAGGCTACCAATATTTTGAACGGTCTTCGTTTTAAAGTGTATGCCGATATCAATACCCAAATCAGCAAGGCACAGGAAGGAAGTCCAACTAAACCTGGAAAACTGAGTTTTAATTTAGGTACCGACGCCCGTTATTATATTCCAATCTACCGCAACTTTATCTGGGCGGGACGAGCATCTGCAGATTTTTCCTGGGGAAACCAGAAGGTCGTATATTATCTCGGTGGTATAGATGGTTGGATGTTCCCGAAATATAACGCGGAGCCCCATCCGCAGGACCAGAATTACGCATTTCAATCACTTGCGGTGAACCTTCGCGGTTTTAACCAGAATGTCACAAACGGTAATAATGCGGTGGTGATGAACAGTGAGTTCCGGCTGCCAGTGTTTTCAACTTTGTTTAATAAACCCATCAACAATGCCTTTCTAAGAAATTTCCAGCTAATCCAGTTCATTGACCTGGGAACCGCTTGGAATGGAGCCTACAACAAAATCGAAAGGCCAACCCAGATTTATCCTTCTCAAAATGGAGATGTTGAGGTACTTCTGAAAGCAGGAGGAATTGGTCCATTTGTAGGGGGATATGGATTTGGAGTGAGGAGTACGCTGCTCGGTTATTTCCTTCGCCTCGATGCCGGTTGGCAGATGCGTGGCTTTTTCAGAGGCAAACCGCTGTTGCAGTTTGCAATGGGGGTTGATTTTTAATCAGTGTGTAGTAACTCTTTTTCATCACTTTATTCGAACAATGCATAACTGTCGATTATGTGTTATTTTTGCCCAGATGTCTGATCCTTTGCAAAAATTCATGATGCGCTTTGGTTTTGTGTTAATTTGTTTGGCATCTGTATGCTGCAGCTTTTCACAGGGCAAAATTTTTAAAGGCGTTGTTAAAGACGTTCACAGCGATGAACGCATTCCTTTTGCTTCCATTCAATTTAAAAAATCCGGTGCTGGAGGATTAACGGATTCTGCGGGTAATTTTCATATTACACTCGCAAACTGGCCCAACGATACGCTTGTAGTAACCTACGTGGGCTACCAGGACTATTTACTTCCCATCGATAGCGCGTTACTTTTAAAAGTGGCAAATAATACGCTTAGCGTAAATATATTTTTGGAAAGAGGAAAATATGCAACAGAGGTTGTTGTAAGAAGAAAGATTGACCGCGGCTATTTACTGTGGCGAAGAATTGTAAGAAGAAAAGCACTGAACGACAGGTACAGATTTAAGAACTTTTCATACGAATTATATAATAAACTTGAGCTCGACATCAAGAATATTAATAAGGACAGGATGAAGCAGGTGAAACTCCTTAAAAAATTCAAGTTCATTTTTGATAATGTCGATTCTTCTGAAGGTGTTCCTTACCTGCCGGTTTATCTTACCGAATCCTTATCAGATTACTATTTTCAGAAATCTCCGACCAAACGGAGGGAAGTAATAAAAGCAAGCAAAACCATCGGTGTAAATAATGAAAGCGTGAGCAGGTTGCTTGGCGGCATGGATCAGAATGTAAACTTCTATGACAATTTTATTCCCGTTTTTGATAAACGCTTTATCAGCCCCATTAGCGATAATGGCGATAATTATTATAAATATCGCGTTACCGACAGCCAGTTTGTTGCCGGACGAAGATTGATACACCTCACCTTTGTTCCAAAGCGAAAGGGAGAAAATACATTTGAAGGTGATTGCTGGGTACACGATTCCACTTTCGCGATACAGAAAATGAACCTGCGTTTATCAAAAGAAGCGAACATCAATTTCGTAGAGCAATTGAGCCTGATACAGGAATACACGCTTATTTCCGACAGCACCTGGTTTTTATCGAAAGATAAATTTGTGGTGGATATTTCCCCGCTCGGTGGTTCAAAGATTTCATTTATAGGACGAAAGACGAGCACCTATGAGCAGGTACTGGTGAACGATACCAGCGTGGAAAGCCAGCTCGCCAAAAATAAAATCCTTGAAGAAACCATTTTACCTCCTGCAGCAATGACGCAGACCGATGAATACTGGGATACGGCGCGTCATGAAGAGTTAACAAAAACTGAAGCAGGGATTTATAAAATGATCGATACGCTGATACAATTGCCGGCGTTTAAAAGAGCAAGAGAAAATATTTACTTTTTAAGCACCGGTTACCGTAATATCGGAAATTTCGAAATTGGTCCGTGGTATAACTGGATAACTTATAATTCACTCGAAGGATTGCGTACGAGGTTCGATCTTGGAACGAATAAATACTTTAGCAAGTCGTGGTTCCTTCACGGGTATGCGGCATATGGATTTGGTGATAGCAAATGGAAATACAAAGTCGATGGAATGTATCTCATCGATAAAAATCCGCGCTTCCACATTATTGCATCCTACATAAAAGACATCGATTACGGTCAAACCTATTATGGCGAAATCAGCCAGGACAATATCTTTGCGCTCGCCATTCGTAAATCTGGCGTGCCTTTGAAATATATGCAGGTAGATGAGAAAAAGCTGGAAGTGTACAAACAATCACGCAGCGGTTTTTCACTTACGGTCACAGCTTTAAACAGGAGTTACGATCCACTAAGGAATCTTCCTCCAAAATCCATCTTTACCGGACAAACAAGATCCGATGTGCTTGCCACTTCTGAAGTAAGTTTGCGTTTCAGGTATGCCTTTCTTGAAAAATTCCTTGAAAGCACCTTTAACAGGATCAGTTTAGGAAGTGATTATCCAATCGTTGAATTCCGATATACGAAAGGATTTTCAGGATTATTAAAAAGCAGTTTTGATTATTCAAGAATCACCGGCAGTGTGGCGCACTACAAAAAGCTGCCACCTTTCGGAAGTATTTATTACAATGTATTTGCGGGAAAAACTTTTGGAACCCTACCTTACATGTTGCTGGATGTTGCCCCGGGAAATGAAATTTATTATTATAATATGTATGCGTTCAATTTGATGAACCGGTACGAATACCTGCACGATAAATATGCGGGCATAAACTTCGAACATAATATCGGTAACGGAATATTCAGGTTTATTCCTCTGCTGAAGAAATTAAAATTCCGACAATTTTACAGCGCAAGGGCATTGGTAGGAAACCTTAGCGATGCGAACATTGCGTACAATACCGCACCAAACAGCGATTTTAAATTTGAAACGCTCAATGGCAAAAGTTATCTTGAAATTGGTACAGGCGTGGATAATATCTTTAAATTATTCAGGGTTGATTTTATCTGGAGGGTATTACCAAGGCCGCTACCCGATATTACTTCAAAAAAATTTGGAATATTCGGAAGTTTCCGTTTAGCGTTTTAAGGAGTTCACTCAAAGCCGCAAAAGGTAGTTTTTGTTATTATGAGATTTGATGAAT
This sequence comes from Flavitalea sp., assembly GCA_039934275.1. Taxonomy (GTDB): domain Bacteria; phylum Bacteroidota; class Bacteroidia; order Chitinophagales; family Chitinophagaceae; genus Flavitalea. The sequence continues at coordinate 4,304 of JBDTMM010000031.1, forward strand.
TATTTTATATTTCCCTGGCACCATTGTGTTAAATCCTATGAACCCACTTCCAACCCCTCCAGAATAATCGCCGAAGCCTCCTTAATTTCCTTCGCCGAAATTATTAATGGTGGCGCAATACGCAAACAATTCGATGCAAAAAGAAACCAATCCGTCAGTACTCCCTTTGAAATACAATAATCAATCAGCTTTTTACAAACAAATTCATCTTTAAATTCCAAAGCAATCAACAAACCCGCCGACCTGAAATTGATTATTTTATGATGCTGCAAAAGTGTTCTGAAAAGCTCTTCTTTCTTTTTTACGCTACTTATTAATTTCTTCTTCAACAGCACCTTCATCGCCGCCAAACCCGCGGCGCAGCAAACGGGATGCCCGCCAAAAGTGGTAATATGTCCGAGAACAGGATCGCTACTCAACTTATCCATTACTATTTTAGAAGAAATAAATGCACCCAATGGCATTCCGCCGCCCAGTGCCTTCCCAAGCAAAATCACATCCGGAACAACGCCGTATTGTTCAAAGCCCCACAAGGATCCTGTTCTTCCAAAACCCGTCTGAATTTCATCCATGATCATTAGCGTACCGGTCTCCGTGCACCTGTTTCGAATGGCGGTTATCCATTTCCGTGAGGGATTTACAACACCTCTTTCGGCCTGTACGGTTTCCATGATCACGCAGGCAGTTCTTTCAGTAATTCTATTGATAACCTCATCAGAATTGTATTGCGCGTGCACTACATCGGGCAACAATGGCCTGAATGCATTGCGCCAATACTCATCTCCCAATATACTCAGCGCGCCGTGGGTGGAACCGTGATAGCTTTTATCGAAAGATATGATCTCTGTTCTACCAGTGATGCGTTTCGCCAGCTTCATTGCACCTTCCACTGCTTCTGCACCGGAATTGGTGAAATATACGCAGTCGAGCATTTCGGGCAGGTTGTCTGTTAATAATTTTGCATACTCCACCTGGGGTGTTTCTATCATTTCTCCGTACACCATCACGTGCAGGTATTGATCCAGTTGTTTTTTTATCGCCTTTATTACCTGCGGATGTCGGTGCCCGATATTGCAAACGCTTATACCTGCGATAAGGTCGAGATACACCTTGTCTTCATGATCTGTGATGCGCGTGCCTTTAGCTCTTATAATGTGAATAGATAAAGGAGACGAGGAAGTTTGCGCAACGTGCCGGAAAAATAATCGTCGTGGGTCCATTTCTTATAACTTTACGCGGTTTAATTCCAATGTTTTATTATGGCAGTTATCTTACCAGTGGAAGGCGTAATGCCGAAGTTCGGAGAAAATAATTTCATAGCGCCAAACGCAACAATTATCGGCGACGTAGTATGTGGTAATGATTGCAGCTTCTGGTTCAATGCGGTGGTGCGCGGTGACGTAAACAGCATTCGCATGGGCAACAAGGTAAACGTACAGGATGGCGCCATCATTCATTGTACATTCAATCGTACTAAAACCATCATTGGTAATAATGTTTCCATAGGCCACAATGCCATTGTGCATGGCTGTACCATTAACGACGACGTGCTCATAGGCATGGGCGCCATTGTTATGGACAATGCCGTAATAGGCAGCAATTCAATCATTGCGGCTGGGGCCGTGGTTTTAGAGGGAACCGTAGTGCCCGGGGGAACGATCTTCGCCGGGGTGCCCGCCAAAAAGGTGAAAGACATTGATCCCGGGCTTATAAGCGGGGAAATAAACAGGATAGCGGATAATTACGTGCGTTATGCCGACTGGTTTCGCTAAGTCAATTGCAATTTTTACATAATAATTATAGCTTTAATAGCGTTCTTGATATAAGATTATCTTATGAACCAAGTCCGCAAATTATTCCTCTTTTCAGCCTGTGCAGTGATATTATTTTCAACCAGTTCGTGCAGCGTATGGCACAAGGTATTCGGTCCAAAATATGGATGTCCGGCTAACGGAAGAGCGTTTGGAGCAGAGCGGATCCTGAGTGGTGAGAAGCCACCAAAAACAAGAAAATTCAAGGCATAACCATCTGCCGGAATATGATATATTATTCAGGACAACGACAAACAACTCATCACCCTAAATCCGTTATGTATGAGCCTTACTCTACGCACCGACTTCGGCTGTACCGAAGCTATTATCGACGACGATTGCGGCCTCAAAAGATTTTACGAAGTGGCCAACATTCTTTCTGACGATCTGGAAATTAAATTCACAAACAAGGAAGACGATTTTGATACTCTTACCTGGGACTTTATCTTCAGAAATCACATCCTTACTTTACATTACAACATTTACACGGGCATTTCCATTTATCCAAGAAAATTTCGCGAAGCGCCAAGAAAGGATAACGATGCTGTGGTTGAAGTTGCGAAGTTTCTCGAAACAAAATTATTTATTCATTCAGCCAAAAGGTATTTTTCGTAATATCAGTATTTAGCATCAAAGCTTTCCAGGATGTTCCAGTAACTGATATAACGCTCTGCGTGAATGCGGCCCTCTTCGAGGGCTTTTTTTATTGCGCAGCCCGGTTCATTGATGTGAAGGCAGTTATTAAACTGGCAATCGTTCAGCAAGGCGCGCATCTCCGGAAAATACCCGGACAGTTCCTGTTTACTGATGTCTACTATTCCAAATTCCCTCAGGCCCGGTGTGTCTATCAACCTGCCACCATCCTGCAGGTCGAACATTTCGGCGAATGTGGTGGTATGCATGCCCTTTCCGCTCCAGCCACTCACATCCAGTGTTTTTAAATGAACCGACGGGAATATCTTATTAATAAAAGATGATTTACCTACCCCTGAATGACCGCTCATCAGCGTGGTTTTATCTTTTAATAGTTTTTTCAATTCATCTACTCCTTCATTTTTGGAAACGCTCATTGTAAGTACCTTATACCCAATTTCAGAGTACACCTGCGTTAATTCGGCGAGTTTATCCATTTCCTTTTCCCGGTAAACGTCCGTTTTGTTAAATACGATGATTGCGGAAACATGATACGCCTCACAGGTAATCAGGAAGCGGTCCATAAATCCTTCCGAAGTTTTTGGATCCTTTAGGGTTGCGAATAACAGGGACTGATCGAGGTTTGACGCAATGATATGATGGTGCATCTTATGCGCAGGCGACTGTCGCGTAATATAATTTTTTCGGTTGTATATCTCCGTTATCATCGCGGTATCATCGGCATCATTTTCCATCACTAATTCTACTTCGTCCCCAACTGCTAATGGATTAGTCGATGTAAGACCATCTATCTTAAATATCCCTTTTATTCTTGCTTTGACGAATTTCCCATCTTCAGTTTTGGTAACATACCAGCTTCCGGTCGATTTGTAAACGGTGGCACGCATCTTAAGGAAATTTTTTAAAGATGGTGTAACGCAAAACGGTTTCGATAAGCAGAAGAATAAATGCGGCTATCGCAAAAGGAAAAAACTTTTCGGTAAATCTTTTCAGCGATGTTATTTCGATAGTCGATTTTTCGAGTTTATCTATTTCGGTATAAATATTTTGCAGGCTCGCATTATCGCGCGCCCTAAAATATAATCCGCCGGTTTCCGCAGCGATCTCTCTCAACAACTTTTCGTCGATATTCACTTTTTGTTTTTGCAGTGTTATTTCCCCGGTTTCATTTTGCATCGGTGCAGCAGCGAATCCTTCCGTGCCCATACCGATAGTGTACACTTTTATACCTACCGACTTTGCAATTTCCTTTGCGGAATAGGGATCAATCAACCCACCCTGGTTTTCCCCGTCTGTTAATAATATAATTACCCTGCTTTTTGCTTTGCTGTCTTTTAAACGTTCAACGCTTGTGGCAAGCCCGTCACCAATCGCAGTACCATCGGCGAGATAACCGCTTTGCGCATTGAATATCTGCGCCTTCAATGTATTCTTGTCCATGGTAATGGGTGCAGCTGTAAAACTTTCTCCCGCAAATATTACCAACCCGATCCTATCCGTAGGTCGCTTATCAACAAAACTAACGGCCACCTGTTTCATAGCTTCCAGTCGGTTTGGTGTAAAGTCCTGCGCGAGCATACTTCCACTCACGTCCATACACAGCATGATGTCCACCCCTTCGCCACTAACCATTGCCTGGTCATTACGCGTTTGTGGCCGCGCAAGGGCAACGATCAAACACGCTATAGCCAACGCCCTGAATACGAAGGGAAGGATACCAAATGCCGTTTTCCACGATCGCGTTTCACCAAATGATTTCACCGAAGAAATCAAAATACCGGCCTGCGCTTTTTTATTCCTGCTGATGAACCAGCCAATTAAGAACGGAAATAGCAGGAACAGCAGGAAAACCTGCGGATACTCAAATTGAATATGTTGTAGCCAGTTATACAGCACTTATAGCACAGGTGTTTAATATATTAATAGACTTTCGAACGGTTTCAAGGTTGTTAATATTATCTTCTTCTGACGGACGGTATTTTGCAAATTTTACAAAATCGCTCATGCGCAATGATTGCGACAGTTTAATAAATGCCTCTTTTTGAATGCCCATCGATGAAAGCCTGATGATGAGCTCCTCATTTGTTCTTTCAAAAGTGGATATTCCAAAATTCCCCGATACATATTTTCGAAGGATATCATTAAGGGTAGAATAATACTTCTTCTCTCCTTCGGCCCCCACTCCCTTTTTTCTTAATTCACCTATGGCGAACATCGCATCTTCGTATGCTGATGCCCGTGACTCTTCTTTTTTCACGTATGTACTGTTTTGTTTTTTTCTTTTTAGTAAGATGATGATCCCCGCGAGCGCAACCAGTGCTACGATACCGATTACCCAGGCCACGTATTTCACATATGGATTTGCAACAGCAACGATGTCTTTTATGTCGTGGTAATCCTGTCGTGAATCGAATGCCTCGTATGCAACATCCACCGTTAATGAATCGGAATAATAAGGTTTGCCTGCAACAGATACTTCAAACGCGGGAATGGCCCATCTGCCCGAATCGAAACTGGTGACCGTGATCAGCTGTGTGATCTTTTTACCATCCATATCCGAAGCGGTATCGGGTGTGGATCTTCTTATAATATCAAAATGAGGAATAGTGTCCAGCGAGAACCAATTTACCTCTGCACCAAGCGGAACATATGCTTCGACTGAAATAAGGATAGGCTCGCCTATTAATATTTTATCATGATCAACTCCCGCTTTGATATTTACTTGTGCTTGTGCATTTATAAATGCCGCAACAAACAGCAGGAAAGCAGTGATATATTTACAACCATTCTTCATATTGCTACTGTCAATTCCTGCTGATAAAAAACTTTTGCAGCACTTTCACATAATCCTCGTCTGTACGTATATGAAGCAGGTCGCAGCCGGCTTTCAGGAATATATTTTTACATTTTTCGGACCATGAAAAAAAATTGTTTTCATATTCTGTGCGTACCAATTCGTCACTTGTATCTACTAATATCTTTTCACCGCTTTCGGCATCTTCAATCGACACTAAACCTATATCCGGCAATTGCACATCCATTTTATCATAGACTTTGATCCCGACCACGTCGTGTTTTTTCCCTGCTACTTTTAATGCGTCTTCAAAATTATTGTCTATAAAATCACTTAATACAAAGGCGATGCACCTTTCCTTTGTGGTATTATTAAATCTTCTGAATGCTTCGGTAAGGTTCGTTCCTTTTCCTTTCGGGTTGAATGTAAGCAGTTCCCTTACTATGTACAATACGTGGTCGCGTCCCTTTTTTGGCGGAATGAATTTCTCAATCTTGTCGGTAAATAAAATGATCCCTACTTTATCGTTATTGCTGATTGCCGAAAATGCAAGCACCGCGCCCACTTCATTTACCAGATCCTTTTTCCTGCTGTGCGTGGTACCGAATAGGGAGCTGCCACTTACGTCGATTAACAGCATCAGCGTAAGTTCCCTTTCTTCCTCAAATACTTTACTGAAAGGATGATTGAACCTTGCAGAAACGTTCCAGTCGATAAAGCGAATATCATCGCCATGCTGGTATTCCCTTACTTCTTTAAAAAGCATTCCCCTTCCCTTAAAGGCGCTATGATATTCACCGGTAAAAATATGCCGGGTGAGCTTTTTACTTTTTATTTCAAGCTCTCGAACCTTTTTTAATATTTCGGTAGTGGTGAGCATTATGGTACCGGTATAACTTTCAGTACATCATCTATCACGTCTTCTACATTTACATTTTCTGCTTCTGCTTCATAAGTAAGTCCAAGCCTGTGACGCAGCACATCTTTACAAATGGCCCGCACATCTTCAGGAATTACATAACCTCTTTTATTTAAAAATGCATGCGCCTTTGCAGCAAGTGCAAGATTTATGCTTGCTCTCGGCGAACCGCCATAAGCAATAAGCAGCTTTAATTTTTCAAGTTTATATTTTTCAGGAGAGCGTGTTGCGAAGACAATATCAAGAATATAATTTTCCACCTTTTCATCCATGTACACCTGTCGTACGAGATCCCTTGCTGTTAGTATTTCCTGGATGGATACTACCTGTTTGATCACCGGTCCTTTTAGCCCCTGTACATTTTGCCTCAGAATTATTTGTTCCTCTTCTTTTGACGGGTAGCCCACAATTACTTTCATCATGAACCTATCTTGCTGTGCCTCCGGAAGAGGATAGGTGCCTTCCTGCTCCAGCGGATTTTGAGTGGCCAGTACAAGAAATGGCTGATCAAGCTGGAAGCTTTGTTCACCAAGCGTTACCTGTCTTTCCTGCATCGCTTCGAGCAGTGCGCTTTGCACTTTTGCAGGAGCGCGGTTTATTTCATCTGCAAGTACAAAATTGGCAAAGATGGGTCCTTTCCGCACCATGAATTCATTCTTCTGCTGGTTGTATATCATTGTAC
>JBDTMM010000032.1:0-11161 GCA_039934275.1 Flavitalea sp.
GGAAAATATCGGTGGAAGCCGCATCTGCCCTTGGGCTGAAATCGGGTACGCCAGTGTGTTACCGCGCGGGCGATCAACCTAACAACGCCTTTTCGCTAAACGTTTTACAACCCGGTGAAATTGCCGCGACCGCCGGAACATCGGGTGTAGTGTATGGTGTTACCGATAAAGTAGAATTCGATCCTCTATCGCGCGTGAACACATTTGTGCACGTAAATCACCGGGCAGAAGCTCCCCGTTTCGGAATATTATTATGTATTAATGGAACAGGGATATTAAACAGCTGGCTGCGCAAAAATTTCTTCAACGGATTATCGTATGATGAGATAAATAATAAAGCCGCACATACAAAAGTTGGAGCCGAAGGATTATTGTTTTATCCCTTTGGCAATGGTGCAGAACGCGTTCTTGAAAATAATAATCCGGGTGCTTGGCTCAGCGGGTTGCAATTTAATACACATCATCAGGGGCATATTGCCCGTGCCGCGCAGGAAGGAATTGTATTTTCATTGTACTATGGCATTTCTATTATGGAACAAATGGGAATGCAGGTAAATAAAGTACGCGCCGGATATGCAAATATGTTCCTGAGTGATACATTCGCATTGGCATTTGCCAATACAACCGGTGCCACCCTTGAATTGTATGACACCAACGGTGCGATAGGTGCCGCCCGTGGAGCAGGAGTGGGATCAAAATTATTTAAAGACTTTCACGAGAGTTTTAAAGGAATTGAAAAAATAAAAACGGTTGAACCCGAAGCTGCACTGATTGCCCAATATAAGTATGTGTACCAGCAATGGAACAATAAATTGCCACGAATTTATTGACCTATATTTTTAGATACGAATAGCTTTTCACTATTACCTTTCACAAATGAATTACTCTACAGGAAATCAAAAAGAATTTTTTCCGGCCATAGGCAAAATTCCTTTCGAAGGTCATGCATCGGATAACCCCCTTGCATTTGAATGGTACGATTAAAGCAGGTCGATCGCGGGTAAACCGATGAAAGAATATTTCAAATTCGCGGTATGTTACTGGCATACCTTCTGTAATAAGGGTGCTGATGCTTTTGGTTCCGGTACAAAACGATTTCCATGGGATGCCTCATACGATGTGATGCAAAGGGCAAAGGATAAAATGGATGCCAGCTGCGAGGCTACTCAAATTAAAAATGCACTTGATGTCACTATTGCATTAAACAGTGAGAATTATGTTTTCTGGGGAGGAAGAGAACCTAAATTAAACTTCTTAAAACTGCCTACTCACCGCATCAATAAACTCCTGGTAAATTTTTTTCTTATCATCCTGCTTTTTCGGTATCGCGAATATTACGCATGCATACTTTTTTTGCAGATCGATATATTCCCAGCCGCCGGACAGTCCGGGGCTAGTGATATTCATGTCTGCCGGTTTTAACCAGTGTCCCAAACAATAAGAATATCCTTCAAGATCCTTTGGTACAAAAATAATTTTTGCGGTACCCGTTTGTACTTTTTGCATTTCAGCAATCGATGCTTCGCTCAATACTTTTTTTACACCCGCCATTCCTTTATTCATCAGCATCGCAAGAAATTTCAGGTAATCTGCCGGGGTTGAAACTGCACCCGAAAATGGATTGATCGCACCTTCACTCGTAAAGGAACTTTTTTTCATGGCACACGGTCTGAATATCCTTTCCATCATCAGCCTGTCGAAACTTTTCTTACCAACGATTTCCAGCACACGCCCCACAATATTCGTCCCCATATTGTTGTAATTAAATGCTTCACCGGGATTATTTACGATCGCCCGCGATGAAGCATAAGAATTCACTTCATCTTCTAGTGTTTCGAATTTATTTTTCTGAAAGAAGCGTTGGATTCCGCCCTTTTCAGCTGCTAGCCCGGTAACGTTTGCTAGGCAGTGACGTATTGTTAAATACTTTTTTGCATAGGTAGCATATATCGGTAAATATTTGCTTATGGGGTCGTCGAGGGATATTTTCCCCTCGTCTACAAACGTCATGCTGAGTGCCGCCGTTAACCAGGCACTTGCGCAACCAATCGGCATCTGGGTATTAAGTGTAAAATCGCCGGTGAATCGTTGGTGGATTATGGTATCCTTCCAAATCATCACGCCCATGTTGTTGCCAAACTGCCCCTTTCTCAGTGACATCAGGGTGTCCAGCTCCGAAAAATTCTTTTGTGCCTGTACGGTCTGCAACAATAGCAGAAATACCATAACTGGTATGAACATAAGACAGTTGTAGAACCGTTTGTATGACATGCTTGCGGTTATTTTGATTTTGGATTGTGATTTGATAATACTATATCAATCTTACAATTTATTGAATAATTCCAGCCCGCTGGAATCAAATCAAATGCTTTAACAAATAGGTATGAACTTAAACAATTTTACTATAAAGGCTCAGGAGATTATAACTAAGGCACAGCAATTGGCTTTTAACAATAATAATCCGAATATTGAAACGGAACATTTTCTGAAGGCGTTATTGGACGATGATGATTCTTCCGTTGAATTCCTTCTTAAAAAGAATAACCTAAATGTAGCTTTCGTAGAAAGCAAGGTTGATGAAGCCATTGCAAAACTTCCGAAGTTGCAAGGGGGTGAAGCCGCGCAATCCCTTAGCAGGGATGCAAATAATGTGGTACTTCGCGCTGGTGCCTCGCTGAAAACTTTTGGTGATGAATTCGTGAGCGTTGAACACCTTCTTATCGCTATCCTGGAAGGATCAGACAATTCGGCCAAAATTCTCAAGGACGGAGGACTTACCGTAAAGGGTTTGGTAGCGGCTGTAAAAGAATTGCGTAAAGGCTCTACCGTTTCATCGCAAACAGCTGCGAATACGTACAACGCGCTGAACAAATATGCGAAGAACCTGAACACCATGGCCTCGGACGGAAAATTAGATCCGGTAATAGGAAGGGACGAAGAAATCAGGCGCACATTGCACATCCTTTCAAGAAGAACAAAAAATAATCCCATCCTTGTGGGTGAACCTGGTGTTGGTAAAACTGCCATCGCTGAAGGCCTTGCGCATCGTATCGTAAATGGAGACGTTCCCGAGAATCTGAAATCAAAAGTGATCTATGCCCTTGATATGGGATTACTGATCGCAGGTGCGAAATACAAAGGAGAATTTGAAGAACGACTAAAATCTGTGGTGAAGGAAGTGTTCGACAGCAATGGCGAGATCATTCTTTTTATCGATGAAATCCATACGCTCGTTGGAGCCGGTGGCGGAGATGGTGCTATGGATGCGGCAAATATCCTTAAGCCCGCGCTGGCAAGGGGTGAACTTCGCGCAATCGGTGCCACCACACTAAATGAATACCAGAAATTTTTTGAAAAAGATAAAGCGCTCGAGCGCCGTTTCCAGAAGGTAAATATCGATGAGCCTTCTGTTGATGATGCCATTTCCATTCTTCGTGGGTTAAAGGACCGTTACGAAACGCATCACCATGTTCGCATCAAGGATGAAGCCATCATTGCAGCAGTGGAACTGTCGCACAGGTACATTACAGACCGGTTTCTTCCCGACAAGGCCATTGACCTTATGGATGAAAGTGCCGCAAGGTTGCGCCTTGAAATGAATTCCATGCCTGAGGAGCTCGATGAACTCGTAAGAAGGATCAGGCAGCTCGAAATTGAAAGGGAAGCTATCAAACGCGAAAATGATGAGCCCAAATTAAGAGAACTGAATACAGACATTTCAAACCTCGCCGTTGAACGCGATACGCTGAAAGCAAAATGGCAACGTGAAAAGGACATCGTAGAGAAAGTTCAGACCGCAAAGGCCCGGATCGAAAATCTCAAACTGCAGGCCGAACAGGCAGAAAGAAATGGTGAGTATGGAAAGGTTGCAGAGATCCGTTATGGAAAAATCCAGGAGGAAGAGCAGGCGATAGCAGATCTTACCACCCAGCTGGAGAACATTAATGAGAAAAGATTGCTGAAAGAAGAAGTGGATGCGGAAGACATTGCAATAGCAGTGGCAAAAGCAACCGGCATACCGGTATCGAAAATGTTGCAAAGCGAAAAAGAGAAATTGCTCAACCTCGAAGATGAGCTTCACGACAGGGTAATTGGACAGGAAGAAGCCATCACCGCAGTGGCCGATGCCATCCGCAGGAGCAGGGCAGGATTGCAGGACCCTAAAAAACCCATCGGTTCCTTTATTTTCCTCGGTACAACCGGGGTGGGTAAAACAGAACTGGCGAAGGCGCTTGCAGAATATTTGTTCGACGACGACAATATGATGACGAGGATAGACATGAGTGAATACCAGGAGAAACATTCAGTAAGCCGTTTAGTAGGCGCACCTCCGGGATACGTGGGTTACGATGAAGGGGGCCAGCTTACGGAAGCGGTGCGCCGCAAACCTTACAGCGTGATATTGCTCGACGAAATCGAAAAAGCACATCCGGATGTGTTTAATATTTTGTTACAGGTGCTTGACGACGGCCGTTTGACAGATAACAAGGGAAGGGTGGTGAATTTCAAAAATACTATTATCATCATGACCAGTAACCTGGGCAGCCAGGTGATCCAGGAAAATTTTGAGAATGTAAATGATGAAAACAAAGAAAAAATCGTCGAAATGACGAGAACCCAAGTTATTAATCTGTTAAAACAAACCATCCGGCCAGAATTTTTAAATCGTATCGATGAAATAATTATGTTCCAGCCGCTGATGAAAAAGGAAATAAAAGGCATCATCAGGATACAATTGGATCAACTAAAGAAACTGGTATCCCAGTCCGGTATTCAGTTGGAATTCAGTGACTATGTGCTTGAATTTCTTGCAGATAATGGTTTTGATCCGCAATTCGGGGCTAGACCATTGAAAAGGTTGATACAGAAGGAAATAGTGAATAAACTGAGTAAAAGGATTTTGGCGGGAGATATAGACAGAACAAAACCTGTTTTAGTGGACGTTTTCGACGGAACAGTAGTGTTCCGTAGCGAAGCTCCGGAAATTCAGCGCCAAAATGGGCAAAAAATTAATTAATCTTGCATATATTATCATTGTTGCACCCTTAAAATTTGCAGCATGACCGACAAGGAGAACAAATTATGGCACTTAAGACACCGATTGAGATTATTTCACCTAAGGAATTTTGGGTTGGAGATAAAAATGCAGCCATCTCTCTGGTAGAGTATGGCGATTACGAAAGCGAGGCTTGCGCTAAAGCAAACGAAGCAGTTAAGAAATTACTAATTGAATTTGAAGGCAAATTAAAGTTCAATTTCCGTCATTTTCCTTTAACAAAGATCCACCAGCGCTCAATGAAAGCTGCAGAGGCTTCTATTGCTGCCGGTCAGGAAGGAAAGTTCTGGGAAATGCACAATACACTTTTTGCACACAGGAGACAGCTGGGAACCATCAGTCTCAAAATTTATGCAAAAGAAGTGGGAGTGGAAAACAAAAGGCTTTTGACAGAACTGGTTGATTCAGTTTACGGATGGTCTGTGCGTAACGACCTTCTCGAAGGACTGGACAAAGGAGTTCGGGATGTACCTACCTTCTTTATTAATGGAGAATTGTACGAGGGCAAACCAACTTTTGAAAGTTTGAAGAAAGCTATTACAGAATTGATCAAGATGCAGAAAGCTCCTGCAAAGAAGAGAGCCTGAAGGATAGAATTTTCTGGAATTGGTATTGAAACTGATTGACATCGGTATTTCATTTGTAATTAAACACGTGTGACCCAATCATTCCAGCGATCATACCCCATATTTTTTGCGGTTTGCCTGGCCGGTATTTTAGGTCTTCTTCCCGGTTTAGTAAAAGGTCAGGAAGACTCCGTAAATGCTCCAGGAAAAGATAGCTTTTTCTTGTTGAAGTCCAGGGGGCTTCTTGGCAGACTTGCAAAAAGCATCACTCACGACACTTCATCCGTTGATAACCTTCAGCGTATAGACGTACTTTACGCGCGGTACACAGGCAGGATTATTCGCAATATAGAAGTTCGCAACGTTGATTTTGGTGTGCCAATCAATGATACGCTTCGAAGTTTCAAAAACACCCTTACACGAATGGCGGATGCGGTACACCGCACTACACGAGAAAGCGTAATTCGCAATAATCTTTTCTTTAAACAATACGATACTTTACTTCCCATTCTGCTTGCAGATAACGAGCGGCAACTCCGCGATCAACCCTATATTGGTGATGCAAACATCATTGTGAAACGAGTCCTTGGAACGCGCGATTCAGTGGATATAATAGTGCTTACGAAAGATGTACTTTCATTGGGCGGAAGTTTTGAAATGCATTCGCTAACAAAAGTAACTTCAGCCATTAGGGAGGATAATTTTGGAGGATTGGGAGATAAGCTTCAGATAAGCGGATTGTTTGACCAGGACAGGATAAGAAATGTTGGTTACGGCGCAGAATATACTTCAAGAAATATTGGTGGCTCCTTTGCCGATGCCGCAATTGGGTATTCTGATTTTGCAAATACACTTAATGCGCAATTGAGAGAAGAGCGAACGATTTACGCAACCTTGCAAAAACAACTGGTGAATGCTTATACCAGATGGATTTATTCCTTTGATGCTTCGTGGCACAAAACCATTCACCTGTTTCAAACAGATTCCGCTTTTTTAATGGATTCGCGCTACCAGTATTATAGTATCGATGCATGGGCGGGATTAAACTTAAGCACAAAACAATTCAGGAACGTAGTTAAGGATGACCGTTTAAGAACGCTACTGGGTCTCAGGATTCTTCATCAGGATTTTCAAACCATCCCCAAAAAATACGACAATACTTTTTTCTACCAGTTTGCAAATATTACCGGGGCACTAGCATCGATCTCTCTGTTTCGACAGGACTTTTATAAAACACAATATGTTTACGGTTTTGGTAGAAACGAAGACGTTCCACAGGGGTTGGATGTTTCCATCACTACCGGTTGGACAGACAAACAGAATCGCGTGCGACCATATACTGGGCTGGACCTTCAGCTAAATTATTTCTCCCCGAAGAAAAATTACTTCAATTACACATTAAGATTCGGAGGGTTTAATTATAAAAGGAAATATGAGGATGTGAGCATTCTCGCCAATCTTGAATATTTCAGTCATCTGCGACAGCTTTCGCCACGGTGGAAACAAAGAACATTTATTACAGTGGGCCTTACAACACAATTTGCAAACGTGCTTAATGATCCATTGCTTCTCGAGAGCCAATATGGGCTTTCCGAGTATCAGGACAGGCACTTGGCAGGCGACCACCGCCTTACGGTAAAAGCAGAAAGTGTATTCTTTAGCCCCTGGACATTGCTTTCTTTCAAGTTTGCCCCATTTATATTTGGTAATGCGTCGCTGCTAACTCCCCAGAATGAACCGCTGGATCAAACTAAATTGTATAATACTATTGGCGCAGGGATAAGATCGAGGAACGAAAGCCTGGTATTCGGAACGTTTGAACTGCGCGCCTATTATTTTCCTGGCAAGAATTTCGATGGAAAAAGCTTCAGGGTAGATTTTAATACCGGAATCAAATTCAAATACAACAACCAGCTTATCCGTAGACCGGAATTTATTGTGGTAAACTGATTTTATTCAGGGTGAAATATTATCATACTCATTTCGTTACTACTACCATTATTTCGCGCTAAAATCAACTTATGAACCGCTTTTTCTTACCTGCTCTCGCCCTCATCCTTCCCATTTTTGTTTATTCCTGCATTTCGCAGGAAACATCGGCGCAGGAAGAACTTTCAAAAATGAGGGATACGCTGGAATACCCGGTTAAAGCACCTGATTCTATCGGCTCAAATTCAAAAAATACTTTAATACTAGATACTGCTTTATATTTTCGGAAAATGGCACACACCATCAATGGAGATTCTTCCGGTAAGTGGCCCGTAAAAACGGCTCTTCCATTAGCGGGAGCAATTCTTCCATTTAAAACGGTGATCGCCTATTATGGAAACCTTTATTCAAAGGGAATGGGCGTGCTGGGAGAATATCCGCGTAAACAAATGCTCGGTAAACTACAAACCGAAGTGGCGAAATGGAAAGCCGCAGATTCAACTTTGGATATACAGCCCGCCCTTCATTATATTGCGGTAACGGCACAGCAAAGTCCGGGTAAAGGCGGCAAATACCGATTGCGTATGCCATTTCACCAGATCGATTCAGTGCTGAGCATGGCAAAAGAGATCAATGCAATTGTTTTTCTAGATATACAGGTTGGATTAAGTAATCTTCAATCGGAACTTCCCGAGTTTGAGAAATATTTAAAAATGCCAAACGTGCATCTTGGTATTGATCCTGAATTTTCCATGAAAAATGGTAAGGCCCCCGGAAAGGCTGTGGGTGTATTTGATGCCGCCGATATAAACTATGCCACCGGATATTTGGCCAGATTGGTAAGAGAAAATAACCTGCCTCCAAAAATATTGACCGTCCACCGTTTTACACAGGGTATGATCACCAATTACAAAAATATTAAAACAACACCCGAAGTTCAGATTGTAATGCACATGGACGGATGGGGCGAACCTGCAAGAAAAATAAATACTTACAGGCAGTTCATTTATAAAGAACCTGTTGAATTCACTGGCTTCAAATTGTTCTATAAAAACGACGTGATCCGCTCGCATAGCAGCCTGATGACACCGGAAGAATTATTAAAATTGAAACCACGCCCGGTTTACATTCAATACCAGTAATGAATGGAAGATTAGTTGATACTGCTGATCACCAAATATAATAGAACAGCAAGCGCAAGAATAATCACAACGGCAATGATTGTCCATCCGTTCACGGGCAGCATTTTTTTGTCGCGCCTTGATCTTTTCTGCTGAAGGTATTTCCTGAGTTGATTATTGATCTGATCCACAGATGCCTGAACTCTTTTTTCACCACCGGCTTGTTGTAATCCTTCAACGGCTTCATTAAAAAAGGGATTGTCTACCATCCATATTTCCACTTCATGCTTTTCTTCCGCAGTTAATTTTCCGCTGATATAATCCATCAACTTCTGATTGTCGATGTCCTTATTACTATCTGATAATATGTTCAGCAGGTCTTCTTGCATGTTAAGTGTTAGTGGATTTAATTTTTTTATTCATCAGAAGTTTGAGGTTCCTCTTGCCGTTCTGAATGTAACTTTTAATCTGCATTACAGAGTAGCCTGTAAGCTTAGCTATATCCTGGTAAGACTTTTTTTCTAAGTAAAATAAAGTTACACATTGTTTCTGCTCCCCGCTTAGTTCGAGTAAACATGCCTGCATCAATTCAAAGCGTTGATTTTTTTCTATGTGCTGAACTATGGTATTGGCATCTGCTTCATCGGCGATCTGGTGGTCATCTATATTGGCTGCACCTTTAACCTGGCGCTCGCGGATCTTCATAAGGCAATAATTTTTTGCAATCATGTATAACCACGATTTCAAATATCGCACTTCGTATTTTTTGAGTTCTGTTATTGCTTTCAGAAAAACCTGCTGAACGGCATCCTTGGCCTCCTCTTCATTTTTTAGGTATTTCATGCAAACGCCATACAACAGCAGGGTATAGCGCTGGAATAACGTTCCAAGCCAGCTATTATCCCGGTCGCGGCGGAAATTTTCCAGCAATTGCTGGTCGGTTACAGGTGAATGATTATTTGGCAAACTTTATAATATACTTTTCAACCACTTTATAGCCAGCAAGTCCCAGTGCATCATTTTAATGCCGGTATAAAAAAGTATTACGGCAAATATTTTTCTCAGTAATTCCTGATCTATTTTAACGGCAATCTTACTTCCGAACAGGCCTCCGATTAAAAAGCTCGCGCCGATAATAAACATTACTTTCAGTTCTATGGGAGTGTCGGTATGCAGTGAATCTTTATAATAAACGTAAAAGGCAAGAAGAGTAACCGGCAATGTGAGCACGCCAAGTGAAGTGCCCTGCGCCTGTTGCTGGTTGTAATTAAGAAAATAGATCATGGCCGGAACAAGAATTATTCCACCCCCAACTCCTACCAGACCGCTTAGCATTCCGGCAGCCAGACCAGTTAATATTAATATGATAACCGTCTGGATGTCCATAGGAGTTGTTTTCATGGTTTTCTGAAAGTGTTACTGTACGCTTTTATGGCCTGTTCAATAACGTTTAATGCGGTGTGTTTGTCGCCGAGTTCATCAACCTGCACGGTTTTGTTTTCGAGCTTTTTATATTCCTCAAAAAAGTGTCTTAGTTCGTCAAAGAAGTGTTTGGGCAATTCCTCCATATTATTATAATGCCTTACACTGGGGTCGTTTGCAGCAACGGCGATAATTTTATCATCCGCATCACCGCCATCGATCATGTGCATTACACCCAATACTTTTGCTTCCATCAAACACATGGCCTGCACAGGCAGGGAAGTAATTACGAGTATATCCAACGGATCCTTATCGTCTCCGTAAGTCTGTGGAATAAATCCATAATTACAGGGATAATAAAAGGAAGAATAAATAATTCTGTCAAGTCTTAACAGTCCGCTTTCTTTATCAATTTCATACTTCGCCCTTGACCCTTGTGGTATTTCAATGAGGGCATTTACAACTCTAGGGGCATTATCACCCGGACTAACACCATGCCATGGGTGCGAAACAGTTATCATGGCTGCAAAGTAAGGCAAATTAGCAGATTATTAAAGCTTCAGAATGGATTTCAGGTCTACCAGCCAATCACCGTTTGCGCGCACAACCCTTATGCTGGTCGTGTCTTTTGGGTTATAAGTATTGAAGTATTTATAGATTGTTATCGAGTCGTTTGTCGGGATGATGGAGATAGGCCGGATGGATGATTCACGATGCAATTTTTTCTGTTCATCATTCAATTGTTCATAATCGCGTTGCTGCCTGATGAGCAGTAAAAGATTGGTAGTATCTTTTAATAAATAAAATTTCGCTTTTTTATAATCTCCATCGAGCGAAGCGCGAATAAATTCGCGGCCCGCATCCTGCGCATTTTCAGCCTTATCATAACTCCTCGAATTGCACGAGGTAATTACACTTGCCGAAATAAGTATAACAATAAAATAATTCAACGTGTTTTTCATTCCTGCTTGTCTTTATCGTAAGCCCTGATAATGGCTTTCACCAAACGGTGCCTAACCACATCTTCTTCGTCTAATAGGATGTGAGCAATGCCATCTATGTTCTGC
>JBDTMM010000033.1:0-11104 GCA_039934275.1 Flavitalea sp.
CGTTCTTGTCATAATCTTGCGCATAAATGCAAACCGGCTCCGTGCTACTGGCTTTGTATGGACCGTTCAGACCAAGGTTGCCAACCACATAGTCAATGTCTCCATCGTGATCAAAATCTCCTGCAACAATACTGTTCCACCAGCCACCTGTATGCTCCAGGCTCGTTTGATCTGTTACTTCCTGGAAATGGCCCTTGTTATTTTTAAAAAAGCGGATGGGCATAAATTCTCCCAGTATTATCAGATCCTGCCATCCGTCATTATTAAAATCAGTCCACAAGGCAGAAGTAACCATACCCAGTTTTCCGTTTATTCCCGATTGTGCCGTTACATCCGTGAATGCACATACTCCGTTTTTAGAATCGTTTCGCAACAAAAAACTGGACGCAGGTAAAGGATATTCGCCGGGACTTACCCTACCGCATATAAACAGGTCAGGATCTCCGTCATTATCATAATCAGCAGCGATCACGGAAGAGCCACTCGTGTTGATTGCTGGCAACGCATTTTTTGCCAGGGCAAATTTCCCCTTTCCATTATTAAGATAAAGCGAATGCCGGTATACAGTGTCGCCATTTTTGCTGGCACATATTCCACCATTTACTACATAGAGGTCATTGTCTCCGTCGTTATCGACATCTATAAATAACGAGCCCATGTTATCGGCCAGGTTACTGTCTGGAAATACATGCTGAATAAAAGTTCCGTTCGCCTGTTGTGTAAACAGATTGCCTTTTGATCCGGCTGCGCCCCCGATAAAAAAGTCTTCCCTGCCATCGCTATTCACATCGGCAACAGAAATGCCGGGTCCTTCATGGGAAAGCATATGAGGCATTATGGGCTGTAATTTAAAATCCACAAATTCGTCTTCCTTATGGCGGTAGCGAATATTCAATTCCTTGCTGCACTCCGTAAACAATGGCGCTGATTTTACCTGAACATTTACAGGTTGTGCCTGTAAAGCATCGGCGTAAGAAAGGGTCATTAATTTATTAACCGTGATATTTTTTATCAACTGAATTTCTCCATCGGGCCAGATCACTTTCAAACTATCCACAGCCTTGTTGCCAATGCCAAAGTGCAGGTATGGTTCAACGGTAGACAGGTATCCACGATAGGGTGAAAAGTATTGATATTGGAGGCGCGTGCCCTGCCACAGATACACTTTTGTTCCCAAGCCGTCCCGGTTACCAGGAGGGCCTTTAAAATTAATTGACAACCATTTATTATCCGTGGCAATATTATTTAAACGGTTCTCATAAACTGAGGCTGGCTGATCCAGATTATTAACTACCAGGTCGAGATCGCCGTCATTATCTAGGTCGCCATAAGCGGCGCCGTTAGAATAGGTGGCATCATCAATACCCCATTCCTTTGCAAGGTTTGTGAAAGTAAGGTCGCCGTTATTTCTAAAAATATAATTGGATGTTTTAATACCAGGAAAATTGCGGAGCATGTAAATGCGGTCTTTCCGGTTTGCTTCCGGTGTACCCATCATGCTTCTTTTTCCATACATGATGAAATCAAGATTGGTTACATCCTGTCTGTAGCCGTTGGCAATAAACAGGTCTTTCGATCCATCATTGTCGAAGTCGGCAAACAATGGAGCCCAGCTCCATTCCGTTGCAGATACACCAGAGAGCTGCCCAATTTCGCTAAAAGTGCCGTTGCCGTTATTCACTTGTAATGAATTGCGAACGTATTGCGGCTGGTATCCGAAATCAAGTCCCTGGGAAAACTGCTCGTAGGTATTTCCCATCATGGTCAGCTTCCATCTTTTATTATCAGGTGGCAGCATATCCACTTCAACGATATCTTCTTTGCCATCGTTATTAAAATCCGCGACATCGTTTCCCATCGCATTATACGTGGTGTGCCGCAGCATTTTGTCCGCAGCATTCGTGAAAGTTCCATTGCGGTTGTTGATCCACAATACATCGTTTGTCAGAAAATCATTCGATACATATAAATCAGGCCAGCCATCATCATTGAGGTCGCAGACACTTACGCCCAGGCCGAATCCTTCGATCGTAATTCCGGCTTCCATGGAAACATTCGTAAATGTTCCATTACCATTATTTCTCATTAAACGGTTGGTAGAAGGCGCCTGTCCATCGGTCTGCTTTAGCCTAACCGTATTTCTGTTGTAGCTAACGAATCCGTTACGGAGCAGATACATATCCAGGTCTCCATCATGGTCGTAATCAAGGAATACCGCCTGGACATCGTAACCATCGTCATCGAGTCCCATTTTTTTTGCGGATTCAGTAAAGGTATTGTTACCGTTATTAATGAAAAAGACATTTCGCATACTGTCGGCTGGTGTTTTGCGGTTACCGGCCTTGCAGATGTAAATATCAGGATATCCATCCTGGTTAATATCTACTACGGAAGCCCCATAACACCAGCCGGTGGTAGCTATTCCCGATTGACGGGTAATGTCCTCGAATTTCATGCCGCCCTTATTCAGGTACAGCCTTGAAGACACCATATTTCCAGTAAAGAGCACATCCATCAAGCCGTCTCCATTCACATCCAGCAACGCCACTCCGCCACCGTTGAACATGTATTCAAAATCTAGCACAGAAAGAGAGTCGCTGTACTGCAGTGTATTTGCAAAGTCTATTCCCGTTTGTTCAGGAGAAAGAATCCTGAACATTTTTGGGCCCTTGCCCGAACACGCGGCAAAACATAAACCCATTAGTGCAAAGACTATGAAATAATGCAGCTTCACTACTCACCAAATTATCACTATTATCAATACCCGTTATTCTGTATCAGTTTGCCTCCGTTCCTGGTAATTTCAGATGCTGGGAAAGGGAAGACATTGTAGTTGTCTTTCCAGGCGGATCCAAATATCTGGCTGCCAATGTCCCAGCGGGTAATGTCGAACCACCTGCCCGGTTCAAAGGCGAGCTCCACTCTTCTTTCATGGCGCAAAGCGGTGATCGGATCAGAGATGGGTGATGCGCCGAGCCCAACACGAGCCCGGATCTCATTATTGATAATCGCCATACCGTCTACAGCACGTCCATTCATAATCAAGGATTCCGCGTAAAGCAAAAGCATGTCGGCATAACGGAAATATCTTTCGTTGTTATACCCAGCCTGGTCATTGGGAGAATACTGCGAGGCTTCTGCATTTCTCACACCGAAATATTTACGAATATTGTAGCCGGTAGAAGACCATTCTGCAAGGAAAGGCGTGGTTTGGTTACCCTTCGTATAATATGTATCGCCGTCCTTATAAATACTTACAGTGAGGCGGGGGTCGCCTGCTTCAAATTCATCCACCAGGTTTTGTGTTGGAACGTACCATCCCATACCATCCCCGGGAGCTCCTGCATCGCTGCTTGCATCCCAGTACAGGGGACGTCCTGTACCTTGTGACGCCTTGAAATTTTCGGAGTGCGTATCATCAAATACCCAAAGATTATCGTCAGAAAAAGGACCGCCGTACTGCACTTCAAAAATGGATTCGGGGCCGTTTTCCTTTTTAAAGTCGAATACGTCTTCATAATTATCAATACTCAATGCATTTCCTTCCAGGAGGCTGTAAGGTCCATTGTTTTTTACATCTTCAAAAACAGTAATCGCTGCAGCCCAGTCTTTTTTCCAAACATCTACTTTTCCTTCATAAGCGCGTGCTGTCCATTTAGTGGCCCTTCCGAGATTGGCTGCGTCCCACTCATCAGGCAGGCCGGCATAGGCGTCCTGCAGGTCTTTTAATATTGCAGCATACAATTCATCTTGCGTTGCGTTGCCATATGTTTCGTCAACGGATTTAACTGTTTGTAACACAAGAGGAGGAGTACCCCACATTTGTAAAGCAATGAAATGAAAGAAGGCCCTAAGGAATTTTGCTTCTGCAGCAAACTGTGTTTTCTCTTCATCGGTTAATGTGTTGGTACCATTGTCGAGATTTTCGAGCACCAGATTGGAGCGGAGGATTCCTTCATATACCTGTGTGTAAATTGCTGCAAATGGTACACCGTCTGACCGGAACTTAAGGTTGTCCATATCCTTTGCCCTCTGCAGGTCTCCCTGGCCACCGCCCTTTGTATTGTAAGTGACATCATCGGTTGCGGTAAGTGTTATCGCCCAGAATTCTCCGAGTTCACCAAGCGTTTCCGTACTGGTGCCCCAAAAGTCTTGTATAGAAGAATACGCTGCAAACATAGCACCGTCAAAATCAGAAGGCTTTTGGTAGTATGCTGATGCACTTACTTTATCAAGCGGCTTCAGGTTCAATTTATTGCAAGATTCAAAAGACATACCTGTCAAAACGGTGATTAACCCGGCAATTATGAATGTCTTATATTTTGAATGATTATTCACGTTGTTTCGATTTTATTTTAAAAATTAATCTGCCATCCCAGTTGCATTATTATAGGCAATGGTGAGCCTCCCGAATCTTGTCCGTTCGCTAAAGGAAATTCACCCTTCTGATAGCTCGATCCTCTGGTAACTTCAGGATTATATCCCAGATAACTCGTAGCAGTTAGCAGGTTACTCACGCCAATGTAGAACCTGGCAAAGGAAATAAAATCATGAGTCACCCTTTTGAGACCATCGGAAGAAAGAGTATAACCCAATTGAACATTCTTTACCCTGAAATAGGAGGCATCTTCAACCCATCTGTCCGAGAAACGATTGTTTCCATTAAGATCGCTGCTGGTTGCCCTTGGAATATTATTGCTCGTGCCCTCACCAGTCCAGCGACTGAGCACTCTTGTGCTCTGATTGTTTCCACCATCCATGCTTTCCAAATTCTGCCTGGCCGCATTATACACCGAAACCTTACCAACTCCCTGAAGAAATATAGAAAGATCAAATTTCTTGTAATTTCCTGTCAGGTTAAAACCATAATAATATTTAGGTATAGGGCTTCCGATAATGGTCTTGTCGGATGCATCAACTTTGCCATCTCCATTTACATCTACAAAACGGATATCACCAGGAGCCGTGCCTGATGAATAGGAATCAGGAATTGCTTTTGCAACATCACCCGCGTTCTGGTAGAGTCCATTGGTTTTGTATCCATAAAAATAGCCAAGCGATTGGCCCACTGTGGTGCGGTTTGTTTGTCCTCCACCGATACCACCAACGATTTCGGGTATATTTCCCAGTGAGATAATTTTATTATTTACAGTGGTAATATTTCCTCCTATAGAATAGTGAAATAAACCGGTTTGGCCTCTGTAGGCGAGTGAAAGTTCAATACCGGAATTCTTTATCTTACCCAGATTGACATCGCTTGGAAGAAAGTAGCCTGATGAATACGGTAAAGGATAACTCAACAGTACATCCTTTGTAATCTTATTAAAGTAATCGAACGTCAGGTCGATTTTTCCATTAAGCAATGTGGCATCCAAACCAATATCAGATTGTACGCTCGTTTCCCATTTAAGGTTGGGGTTGGCAAAGATAACCGGAGCCAATCCCCTGCTGACTACCTGGTTCGCGCCTATTGGATAATAAATGGTTGTTTGCAGATTTGACAAATAGGCAAAGTTGCTTCCTGTGAACTGATTACCCGATTCGCCGATACTTGCCCTGATCTTCAGGTCGCGAATAAAATGGGCCGATTTCATGAAGTTTTCGTTTCCTACTCTCCATCCGGCTGATATAGATGGAAATACTCCCGAGCGGTGCGCTGCGGAAAAACGTGAAGTCTGGTCCTTTCTAACGTTAATGGTCAGCAGGTATTTGTCATTGTAGGTATAATTCAAACGTCCGAGAAGTCCTCTTAGCGCCCAATGGTCAGCTTCGTTAACAGCGGATACTGTGTTGGCAACCGATGCAAGCCTCACGTCCAAACTTAAAAGGTCTTCTCCCTGTATACGGAATTTGGAGTAGCTGAAATTTGTTTCCTCCTCTCCTATCAATGCAGTCAGGTCGCTCTTGCCAAACGATTTGTTATAGGTAAGCGTATTGGATACTGTTGTAGTCAACTCGATTGGCCTTTCCTGCACCAGACGAGAGCTTGTTGTTCCATCTCCGTAATCATTGTCGTTTCCAGCCTGGAAGTAAGTACCATCACTAATAGTGTACTGCACACCAGCCTGGATCCTGTATTTAAGTCCTTTTATAATTTCCAGTTCACCATACACGCTGCCCAGTAAAGAATTGATAGGTATTAAAGTTTGATTATACCGGGAATCGGTTTGCCAGAGATAATTGACCGCACTGGCGCCGCTTCCCCGGGTGGTGCTGTTGGAAGGAGTATACCCTGTTGGATCGGTTGGATCGTAGGGCGCAAAGTAGGGCGCATTTGTAGTACTTCTAGATGCCCCGAAGCTCCCGCCTTCAGATTGGGTAAGCCTTTTGACATGGCTGATAAGAATGGACTCACCAAACTTGAGATGGTCTCCGACCTTCAGATCGGAGTTCGCTTTGAAAGAAATGCGTTTGAATCCCTGTCCACGTTCTATACCACTCTGGTCATGATAGCCTGCGCCGACATTGAAATTAAAATTCTTTGCGCCTCCTGAAACGGTCAGGTTATGATCCGTGACAACTGCAGTCTGGAATATCAGATCCTGCCAATTCACAAAAGGCTTGTCTTTAAAAGCAGTAAGGTCATTTCCAATCTCTGATTGCAGGTTAATATACTGGTCTACATTCAAAACCTTTGTGTGCAGACTATTCGGAACGCTTTGAAGGCCCTGATAGCCATCGTATGTCAGCACCACTTTGCCTTCTTTGCCTCTTTTGGTAGTCACGATGATTACTCCGTTTGCTGCTCGTGCTCCGTAAATTGCGGCGGCAGAAGCATCTTTCAATACATCGATCGATTCGATATCGTTTGGATTAATACCCGAGAGCGGATTCGTTTCCGTGAAGGAACCGGTATTAACGGAAATGTTTGTGGTTTGTACAGTAGGAGTACCATCTATTACCCATAGCGGTTGATTATTTCCGATTGTACCTACGCCGCGGATTCTCACCTCAATTGGTGCGCCCGGATCGGCGCTGCGGTTAGATATCTGCACACCCGAGATTTTTCCACCCAATGCCTGATCGGGGCTGATAAGCGCCCGGTTGCCAATGTCCCTCCGCGAAATGGAGCCTACGGCTCCTGTCAGATCTACCTTCTTCTGTGTACCATAACCCACCACAACTACCTCACCAAGATCCTTGGATTTCTCGTCGAGGGTGAGGTGAACATCTATGTTGGAGCTGGCTCCTACCTTCACCTCTTCAGTAGAATAATTAAGAAAACTAAATACGAGTGTGGCATTTTTAGCCGGTACTGTAACGGCAAAGGTGCCGGTAGAATCGGTAATGGCGCCTTTGGAAGTTCCCTTCAGGGTAACACTGACACCCTGCAGGCCGACACCGTTTTCATCGGTGACCTGTCCCTTTACCCGTTTATCGGCAGAGCCGTTAACCTGTGAATGTGCCTTGTTTGCATGTAAACAAAACAACCCAAATACTGTAAGGAAAAGCAATTGTTTGAAAAGGGGTTTTAACCTCATAACGTATAATTTTGGTTTAACATTCAGCCGGGAAAGTTCAGTGCATATGGAAAATATCCTTCCCGGATTGTTAATGAAATGAAAATATACGTATTCGCATCCAGCAAAATTAAAGCAAACGATTGCGTAAAAAACGGGCTCTCCTCGTAAATAGCCGTTTACAATCAAATGATTACATATGCAATTGCTATATAAAAGGTTATAAATTAATAATATGTAAGTGCAACTGTTTGTAATATTCATAGTCAGCGATATAATAATTCGCCATGACCTCTATGTCTTCAGAAAGCCTCGAGCACAGTAACATCATGGCCCTTCTTCAAAGTTTCATAGGCTTTGCACGGTCCTGTAAAAACAAACATTTGCGCGTTATTCGGATAAAAATATTGCGTTGAATAAAAAATAAATTATAAGTTACAGAGTAAAACTTATAGCAATGGAAAGAAGAGAATTTATCAGGAACGGCTCTATCGTAACGGCGGGTTTGATTCTTCCGTCCCGTAAAACTGCCTTTTTCGCGGGGGATAAGGTGAGGGTAGGATTTATCGGTGTGGGTGGCCGAGGGCGCTCTCATGTAGGTGAGGCCCTGCTGCGCAGCGATGTGGAGATTGTTGCAATATGCGATATTCAGGAAGAATCCCTTCAGGCTACACGTAAGCAGATATCAAAGGCTGGCAAACCTCTTCCTATAGAATATACCGGTGGTGTGGATGCATACAAGAAATTGCTCGACCACAAAGATATTGATGCGGTAATCATCGCCACACCCTGGAAATATCACCATGCACAGGCAATTGATTCGATGAAGGCACACAAATATGTAGGTTGTGAAGTGGTAGCAGGTTTAACGATTGACGAACATTGGGATATTGTAAATACTTCTGAGAAAACGGGCGTTCCATACATGACTCTTGAAAATGTGTGTTATCGTCGTGATGTACTGGCTGCATTGAATATGTCACGCCAGGGATTATTTGGCGAACTGGTGCACCTGGAAGGCGGCTATCAGCACAACCTGAGAGATGTATTGTTCAATAGTGGTAATGCAAATCCTAATGGTCCTCCGGTACAGTTTGGCGCCGATGCAAGTGTAGGTGAGGCACAATGGCGCACGCAATATAATATTGATAATAATTCCGACCTGTATCCCAGCCATGGCGTTGGCCCTTTAATGCAGTATGCCAACATCAACCGGAGCAACAGTTTTACAAACCTTGTTTCCTTTAGTTCAAAGGCGCGGGGATTGGCGGCATATGTAGAAGAAAAGGCCCCTGGAAATAAAAATGCAAAGATCAATTATAAGAATGGCGATGTTGTTACAACCATGATCAATTGCGCGAACGGAGAAACGGTATTGCTTTCTCATGACACGCATTTACCACGTCCTTATTCATTAGGATTTCGCGTGCAGGGTACCAAAGGTTTATGGATGGACGTAAAGGAAGGTGTTTATATAGAAGGCAGCTCAAAGCAGGATGACGAATGGGACCCAGCCAAGGAATGGTTTGAAAAATACGATCATCCATTATGGAAGAAATATGAAAGTGAAGCATCCGGTGCGGGCCATGGAGGAATGGACTGGTTTGTGTTCAATGCGTTTGTTCAGGCGGTAAAACAAAAAAAGCAAACCCCTATAGACGTATACGATTCCGTTACAATGAGTGTTATAACGCCATTGTCTGAAAAATCTATCAAAGAAGGCAATATCAGCCAGCAATTCCCAGACTTTACCAAGGGTAAATGGAAGGCGCGCAAGAACACTTTTGCACTGGACGACAGCGGATTTTAAATACTCGACTGAACCTGATATTTTCAGTAATTATTTCATTCTCTCAAAATAGAGTTGAGGTATTAACCACGTATGTACTGCCGAGGCGATGAATGCTTTGAACTTTCTCATAGAGATCAAAACCTTCATCGGCCGGATTCAGGCAAATGATCCTTTATTTGCAGCACCTGTATTTAATTAACTGGCGGAACTTATCACGGCTTGATAGCCGATAGTCCAGCAATTCTTTCTTGGCATATTTTCTATGAGATATAATATCATCTGGCAATTCGGCTGGCACTTCAATTAATTTTAAAATAGTGAACGGTAGCAGTGCCCGAAAATTTTTAGGCGGAAGGTTTCAGGAAGTAATCCAGGAAGTTCATTAATGCTTCAATTGCAACTACACTACTTCCGCCAAAAGGATCAAGAATTAAATCGTCAGGTTTACAATAGCTATTAATATATATTTATTACATTCCAAACTTGCATTGTAAAATACTCATGTACACCTTTATGTCTTTTTGCTAGTTTGTAACCAAATCAAAATATAGCTATTAAAAAATAATCACAAATGGAATGTTCTAAGATTATTTTTTGCGAAGTATTCTCCATTTCCCTTGAATAAAAAAGCCCTGTAATTGTTAATTTTACAAGGCTTTTTAGAATATTATGTGATCCCGCTGGGACTCGAACCCAGGACCCATACATTAAAAGTGTATTGCTCTACCAACTGAGCTACGGAATCTTTCCAACACCCAAAATAAGAAGACCTTTCGTTCCGGCTTTTTTGGATGGGGTGCAAAAATAAGGCAAAATCATATCGAACCAAAGTTTACCTCGTTTTTTATTCCCCCCATCCTCATATCAAAATTTGCGCTCCAACCCAAGACGGTTATTTTTGTGCATAACTCCTTATTGATGTCGTATTTCAAAGAGAAAGTAATCGTGATCACAGGCGGAACCGAAGGAATCGGCAGGGCACTCATCGAGGCACTTATCCCGCTTGGTGCGCGCATCGCTACCTGTGGCCGCAGCCATGATAAACTGTATGAATTGCAAATGCTTTATTCCGGAACCCTGTTTCATGCTGTAACAGCCGACGTAAGCAAAGAAAATGATTGCAAACGGTTCATTGATTCCACCATTAAAACCTTTGGCGGAATTGACATACTAATTAATAATGCCGGCATCAGCATGCGCGCATTAGTAAAGGATGCCGATGTAGACATTATGCGAAGGGTAATGGATGTGAACTTTTTCGGCGCGGTGTATTGCACCAGCTTTGCACTTGCCTCAATTACCGAACGCAAAGGCTCCGTTGTGGGGATATCTTCCATTGCAGGCTATCGCGGTTTGCCAGGACGAAGCGCTTACTCCGCTTCAAAATTTGCATTGCAGGGATGGCTGGAAGCACTACGCACCGAATTAATGGATGACGGCGTGAACGTGATGTGGGTATGCCCCGCATTCGTTGCCTCCAATATCCGCAATGTTGCGCTCGACAGCGAGGGCCTTCCGCAGAAAAAAAATCCCATGGATGAATCTAAATTAATGACTGCCGCAGAATGCGCTGCACTGATCATCGAAGGAATTGAAAAAAGAAAAAGATCACTCGTTCTAACATTTAGTGGCAAACGCACCGTGTTTATGAATAAATTTTTCCCTTCCTTTACTGATAAACTCGTAAGGAAATATTATTTCGAAAACGGGAAGTTGAAAAAATAATGGACAACAATATTGGAGATCATTTCCTTCCACCTTTGAAAAACTAAATCGATTACATGCCAATAATTACCCTCACTTCTGACATCGGCCAGCAAGACTACCTGGTTGGTGCGGTAAAGGGCCAGTT
>JBDTMM010000034.1:0-11009 GCA_039934275.1 Flavitalea sp.
GCGTGAATGAATACGGTTTTCTTTTCCTTTACAGGAATGCAAATGTAACTATCGGACGCATTTATTCAAAATTATCTGGAAATTATATGATAATAAGTGCGCCTATCTTTTACCCATTACCCTTCCCATTGGCATTTTGTTCATCATTTTCATCATTTCCTTCATCTGATCAAATTGTTTCATAAATGCATTGATCTCATTTATGTCTTTACCGCAGCCGCCTGCGATTCGCTTTTTCCTGCTCACATCTATCAGATCGGGATTTCTTCTTTCCAAAACCGTCATTGAATTAATGATCGCTTCGATTCCCTTAAAGGAATCATCGCTGATGTCAACATCCTTTACCGCCTTTCCAATCCCTGGAATCATACCCAGCAGGTCTTTAATATTGCCCATCTTTTTTATCTGTTCCAACTGTTGCTTAAAGTCTTCAAAGTCGAACTGGTTTTTCCTGATCCTTTTTTCCAGCTTCTTTGCCTGTTCCTCATCGAATTGTGCCTGCGCTTTTTCCACCAGGGTGGTAATGTCACCCATACCCAGTATCCTTTGCGCCATACGCTCGGGATAGAATACGTCGAGCGTATCCATCTTTTCACCACTGCTCACAAATTTGATGGGTTTCTGAACCGTGTACTGAATTGATAAGGCGGCACCACCTCGGGTGTCACCATCCAGTTTAGTAAGTACTACCCCGGTAAAATTCAGGCGCTCGTTGAAGGCCTTTGCGGTGTTAACCGCATCCTGGCCAGTCATGGAATCCACCACGAACAATATTTCCTGTGGATTTACTGCTGCCTTGATATCGGCCACTTCTGTCATCATCACCTCATCCACCGCTAACCGACCGGCAGTATCAATAATTAATATATTCTTGTTTTTGCTCCTCGCCTCTTTAATGGCATTGGTAGCAATGGAAACCACGTCTTTGTTATCGGGTTCACTGTACACTTCCACATTGATCTGTTCCCCCAAAACCTTCAACTGCTCAATTGCTGCGGGGCGGTAGATATCCGCTGCCACCAACATTGGCGACAGCCCTTTTTTTGTTTTGAGATAATTTGCCAGTTTTCCGCTGAAAGTGGTTTTACCACTACCCTGCAACCCTGCAATTAATATGATGGCCGGATTTCCTTTGGTAATGAATTCGCTTTCACTGCCACCCATTAGGGCAGCCAGTTCGTCCTGTACAATTTTAACGATCAACTGCCCGGGGCTAACGGCGGTCAGCACTTTCTGGCCGAGGGCCTTTTCCCTGACGGTTTCCGTAAAATCCTTGGCAATTTTATAATTGACATCGGCGTCAACCAGGGCGCGCCTGATTTCCTTAACCGTTGCTGCGATATTCAATTCGGTGATCCGTCCCTCGCCTTTGATCTGCTTGAATGCAGTCTCCAGCCGTTCCGTTAGATTTTCAAACATGGAGCGAAATTAGAAAGGAGGAGTGTAAATTTTAAATTAATTATTATGAAAGGTGTATCGCAAAGGCCGCCAGATATAACCATAATACCGCCTCCGCGCTCTTTGCGATACTATTCCAAACAAAAAAAGGCAGCCTTCAACAGGCGGCCTTCTAAAATTGAATAAGGTTTATCGAGTAAGTATGTATTCTATAATGTTGTTTTAATTATCGACCCATATAGCCCTTCAGCTCGATGGTGCGGGAATTGGTTCTCAGTTTGGTGATTGCCTTGTCTTTGATCTGCCTTACCCTTTCGCGTGTAAGATTGAATTTGTCACCTATATCTTCGAGGCTCATTGGATGATCCTGACCGATACCAAAAAAGTAACAGATCACTTCTTTCTGACGCACCGTAAGCACCTGGAAGGTACGGTCGATCTCTTCTTTTAAGGATTGTATATGTTCAAGGTTAGTTTCTGCCCTGTCTGCATTCGGGTTTTCCATCACGTCCACCAGTGTATTGTCCTCCCCTTCTGAAAGCGGACTATCCATACTGATATGCCTCATGTTTATGCCCAGCGATGCGGTGATCTCTTCAGTTTCAAGATCAAGCAGATCGGCCAGTTCTTCCGCAGAGGGTTCGCGTTCGTATTCCTGTTCAAGCTGCGAAAAAGCCTTTTGTATCCTGTTGGTTAGTCCTACTTTATTTAATGGTAAACGAACAATCCTGGATTGTTCAGCAAGGGACTGGAGAATGCTCTGGCGTATCCACCACACAGCATAGGAAATGAATTTAAATCCCCTTGTTTCGTCGAAACGCTGCGCAGCTTTGATAAGCCCAAGATTTCCTTCATTAATAAGATCAGGAAGTGACAAACCCTGGTTCTGGTACTGTTTAGCCACTGATACCACAAAGCGAAGGTTCGCTTTGGTTAACTTGTCCAAAGCAGACTGGTCACCATGTTTTATCATTCTGGCGAGTCTTACCTCCTCTTCAGGGCCTATAAGCTCAACCTTGCCTATTTCCTGGAGATACTTCTCAAGACTCTGAGATTCACGATTGGTAATTGATTTCGTGATCTTCAGTTGACGCATGCTCATAGATATTGGGATTTAGGGTTTTAGACGTTTTATGTGCGCCCTGTTAAAAAACGTAGAAACAGGGATTTTGTTATGTGATAATCAATTATCTTACCCGCGGATGGGGTAATTTCTATATTATTGCACCATTAGAAACATCCATAAAAAGATCAATTTGCTGATAGATGAGCAAGAAACAATTATTTACATTAGAATTTCCAGTTAGATGTTCTCCATCTATCCTATATGAATTCTTAAGCACTCCGGCAGGCCTGCAGGAATGGTTCGCGGATAAGGTTGACGAAAGAGATAATGTTTTCAGTTTTTCATGGAACGGAACAACAGATAAAGCAGAGGTTACAGAAAGTGAGCAGGAAAAGTTCATTCGCTTTCACTGGAGCCATCAACCCAAAGAAGAATACTTCGAATTCAGAATAGAAAAATCAGAAGTGACCAATCAAACAATATTGATAATAAAAGATTTTGCAGATAAAGGTGAAGTGAAGGACCAAAGTCAATTGTGGGATTACCAGGTCAAAGACCTGTTTCACCGTCTGGGAAATTAACTAGTGGGCCAGGACGTATTGCCAAACCAGTATTGTGGTGATAAAAAAATTAGACATACTGATCGTAAAGTCCTTCATAGGACCCTTCATAGCCACTTTTTTTATTACGTTATTTATTCTCATACTCCAGTTTTTCTGGCTATGGATAGATGACTTCGTAGGCAAAGGTGTCGATGGACCTATTTTTATAAAACTGATCATTTACCTCAGCGCTACCCTTGTACCGTTAGCGCTTCCCCTTGCAGTTTTGCTTTCTTCCATTATGACCTTCGGAAACCTCGGGGAAACCTTTGAACTCGTGGCCATAAAATCTGCCGGAATTGGTCTGCTTCGCTTTATGCGGCCATTATTCATAGTGTCCATTCTTTTATCCGGCCTGGCGTTTCTTTTTAATAATAATGTGATCCCGATCGCGAACCTGAAAATGCGCAGTCTGCATACCGACATCGTAAATAAAAAGCCCGCATTCGATTTAAAAGAAGGCGTTTTTTACACTACCATCCCTGGCTATGCGATAAAAGTGGGCAAAAAAGAAAAGGACGATTCTACCTTGTCTAACGTAATCATTTATGAGAACAGCCCCGGCATGCAGGACAACATCATTATCGCCGATCGCGGCATTATGAAAGTTACTCCCGATCAGCACTACCTCGTGTTTACGTTAAAGGACGGATGGCGCTATGAAGAACACGGAGAAAGAACAAGTTCCAAAACCGATTACATAAGACTTGGGTTCAGCGAATATAAAAAAGTTCTCGACCTCAGTGCCCTCCAGCTCAACATCACCGCCGACAGCACGTATAAAGACAGATACGAAATGCTTAGTGTTAGACAGCTCAGTGTTGGCATCGATTCATTGGAGAAAATGAATAATAATTACCGCAAAAGGGTACAGAGCGATCTGCTCCCCTACATCACCTTTAATAAATACATCGATACAGGCTGGAAGAATGTACATGCACCAAAGATCAAAGCAAAAACTTTTGAAGATCTGATTCCGGATAGTGCACGGTCAAAAGTGCTGGAACAATCCATCACCTATGCTTCTTCCATAAGAAATTCTTTACAGATCACTTCCAACGAATATGTGAGCCAGCGCAAAGAACTAAGATTGCAACTTATCGAATGGCACGGCAAATTTACTATGGCTGCCGCGGTATTGGTACTTTTCATGATCGGCGCCCCGCTTGGATCGATCGTTAGAAAAGGTGGGCTGGGAACGCCCGTTGTTTTCGCAGTTATATTCTTCGTGATATTTTTTATGCTGAATAATTTTGGAAAGCGATTTGTGAAAGAAGACGTTTTAAAACCCCTTTCCGGAATGTGGCTGGCAACATTTATTCTTGTGCCTATTGGTCTCTTTCTTATTTATAAAGCCATGCGCGATTCTCAATTACTGAATAATGAATTTTATTACCGCATATTCAGGAAACTGAAAGCAAGAGTCGTTAAAAAACAGCTTCCCAACCATCCCCAGGAATTGACTTAATTTTACCACTAAATATTTCAGGTATGTCCAACTCTTCCCATTCAAGAAGAAAATTCATCGGCGACATGGCAAAGGCAGGACTTGCAGTTGGTTCACTCTCTGCATTTTCTTCTTCACTATATGCAAATACACCTGAAAAGATATCTTCATTCATCCTGCCTTCTGATTTCACGGGCTTCGACCAGGATCCTCTTCCCTATTCATATAATGCACTCAATCCTTCTATAGATGCGCAAACCCTGGAACTGCATTATTCAAAACATGCGGCCTCCTATGCAACGAATTTGAAAGAAGCTGCGGCCGCGGAAAAAATTGACGTAAGCAAACCATTGGAAGATGTACTCGCTAACGTTTCTAAATATTCAGCCAAAGTGCGCAACAATGGCGGAGGTCATTATAACCACGAACTTTTCTGGAAATCGATGAAGGCAAATGGTGAAGGAAAACCTTCGGGCAATCTTGCTGCTGCTATGGAAAAGAACTTTGGTGATTTCGATACCTTTAAAACCAAATTCGCTGATGCGGGCAAATCAAGATTTGGAAGCGGTTGGGCATGGCTGTTAGTAGGGGCCGAAAAGAAATTAATGATCGCATCAACCCAAAACCAGGATAATCCTTTAATGGATGTAAGTGAAGTAAAAGGATATCCGTTGCTTGGTCTTGATGTTTGGGAACACGCCTATTATTTAAAGTACCAGAATAAGCGCTCCGATTATATCGATGCGTGGTGGAAAGTAGTGAATTGGGATTTCGTACAGTCACGCTTCGAAAAAAACAACTAAGACTTGGACCCGCGAAAGGAAAATTTGCTCATACAAAAAGTTGTGGTTGCCGTAGCTATAGTGCTGTTTGGCATAAAGATCCTTGCGTATTTTTTAACACATTCCGTAGCTATACTAACCGATGCATTGGAAAGTATCGCTAACGTTGGTGCCGGGATGATCGGGTTGTTCAGTTTATATATTGCCGCACAGCCTAAAGACATCAACCATCCTTACGGTCATGGTAAAGCCGAATTTTTATCCGCAGGAGTAGAAGGCAGTTTGATCCTTATTGCGGGTCTGATAATTATTTACCAATCGGTTTACAGTATCATCTATCCCCGCCCGATTCACAAGCTGGATTATGGTATGTACCTGATTGGGTTTACTGCGTTGGTGAATTATGTGGTAGGTTCCATCAGTTTATACCGCGGTAAAAAGAATAACTCGCTGGCTCTTATCGCGAGCGGCAAACACCTGCATTCCGATACTTATTCCACCCTCGGCATCGTTGCGGGTTTAATACTCATTTATTTTACAAAACTGCAATGGGTCGATAGTGCAGTGGCTTTGATATTCGCAGGTTATATTATTGTTACCGGATACAAAATATTGAGAACCTCCATTGCTGGTATCATGGATGAAGCCGACCTGGGCCTGCTGCAGAAAATGGTGGTTTCGCTCGATAAGAACCGGCAGGAAAACTGGATCGACCTTCACAATCTCCGCGTAATAAAATATGGCGGACAATTGCATGTCGACTGCCACCTTACGGTACCATGGTATTTGAATGTACACGAAGCCCACGGTGAAATTGACAAACTCTCGATGCTTATAAAAACCGAATTCGGAAATGCCATTGAATTATTTGTACACTCCGATGGCTGCCTGTATTTCCAGTGCAACATTTGTGTGAAGCACGATTGCCCAGTAAGGCAAAAGCCATTTGAGAAGAGAATTGAATGGACAAAAGAAAATTTATTGAGCGACGCAAAGCATCATCTATAATTACACAAGCAAAAATATTACCTCATGAACGCGTGGAAAGAATACCAGGATAAAAATAAAGACCGCTTTTTAGAAGAGCTTTTTGAATTGTTGCGCATACCCTCTGTAAGTGCAAGAAGTGAAAATAAGGCAGATATGCAAATCTGCGCGGAAATGGTGAAGCAACGTTTGCTGGATGCCGGTGCCGACACCGCAGAAGTTTATGCCACAGATGGACATCCGGTTGTATTCGGAGAAAAAATAATCGACAAAAATAAACCCACCGTACTCGTATATGGTCACTACGATGTACAACCTGCCGACCCGATAGAACTCTGGAAAAGCGGCCCTTTCGAACCCGTAATAAAAGAGGGTAAAATATTCGCTCGCGGATCTGCGGACGATAAGGGGCAATTTTTCATGCACGTTAAGGCATTGGAAATAATGGTGAAAACCAACTCCCTTCCCTTGAATATTAAATTTATCATCGAAGGAGAAGAAGAGATCGGTTCACCCAACCTTGCAAAGTTTGTCGTTGCCAATAAAAAATTATTGAAAGCAAACGTAATATTGATCAGTGACACGTCGATGATCAGTCTCGAAAATCCTTCGATCGATATTGGCGTTCGCGGCCTTAGTTACATACAGGTAGAAGTTACCGGGGCAAACAGGGATCTGCACAGTGGGGTATATGGCGGCGCGGTGGCAAACCCTATTACGGTTTTGGCAGAAATGATCGCTTCCTGTCACAATGAAAATAACCACATCACCATTCCGGGGTTTTACGATGATGTTGTTGAAGCCAGTGCAGCAGAAAGAAAATTACTCAACGAAGCGCCTTTTGATAAGGAAGAATACAAAAAGGACCTCGGCATAAAAAAACTGTGGGGCGAAAAAGGATATACCACAAATGAACGCACGGGCATTCGACCAACACTGGAAGTGAATGGTATTTGGGGAGGCTATACCGGTGAAGGATCTAAAACGGTGCTGCCTTCAAAAGCATTTGCAAAGATCTCGGCGCGATTAGTGCCCGATCAGTCATCCGAAAAAATAACAAAAAAACTCATTGACTATTTCCAGAGGATTGCTCCCGATAGCGTTACCGTTATCGCGGAGGAGCACCACGGCGGCGAACCATACCTAACGCCGATTACGTCACCCGCTTATATCGCTGCTGCAAAAGCCATCAAAGCAACCTTTGGCAAAGATCCTGTTCCGGTTCGTGGAGGAGGAAGTATTCCTATTTGTTCTTTATTGGAAAAAGAACTGAAAATTAAAATAGTGTTTATGGGTTTTGGTCTCGATAGCGACAACCTCCATTCTCCCAATGAAAAATTCAACCTTGAAAATTTCTACAAGGGAATCGAAACCATCCCCTACTTCCACAAATATTTTGCTGAAGGAAAATGATCTAAAGTGATGGGCGATGGTGAAATTGCGAATAGATAAATACCTGTGGGCGATTCGAATATTCAAAACGCGTACGCTTGCTTCAACCGCCTGCGACCAGGGCAAAGTAAGGCATGCCGGATCTTCCGTAAAAGCAGCCAGGCATGTAAACGTAGGCGATGAATACGAGATTAAAACCGAAGCAAGGAAATGGGTGATTAAGGTCACCGGGCTTTTAGAGAACCGTGTTCAATATGCTGAGGCCGTCAATTTTTATCTCGACATTACCCCTTCAGAAGAAACAGATCAGCTCCAGCACCAGGCCACTGCGTTTTTCACTGGAAAACGCAATAGTAAGATCGGCCGGCCCACTAAAAAGCAGCGCCGCGACCTTGATGAATTCACCACAGAATAACCACTGATTATTTTTTAGCACTTCAATAGTAGAATATACTTAGTAGTCAAAAAAATCGTAAAACGATGGCACCTATGTTTGAAGTTCCTCTTTTTATTAAGTAATTTCAGCATACCCTTTAATCACTCTACCCTACGACCATGAAATATTTTGTATTAGAAAAAACTAAATATATCTTGACTAATAGTTGGTTAGGTCTTTTGCTCCCTGTGGGGGTTCATCAGTTGCTTAATTTTGGTGAAAAGACCCCTTCCCCCGAAAAGTCTCCCAACAGTTATCGTTTTCATCCCGCTGAAAGCAGGATATCCAGGTCAACAGCCTCAAAGGCAAGGCCCTGATTTAACCCCGTTTCGTACTTTCGCAACATGCGAATCGACATCATTACGGTGTTGCCCGAGCTTTTGGAAGGACCCTTTAGTCATTCTATTCTAAAGCGGGCAAAAGAAAAAGGTCTTTTATTTATCCATTTACACAACCTAAGGGATTTTACCCCATATAAACATGGACAAGTAGACGACTACCAGTTTGGTGGAGGAGCCGGAATGGTAATGATGCCCGAACCGCTCGCTATCGCCATTGAAAAATTATCTTCCGCAATTACTTATGATGAAATTATTTTCATGACACCCGATGGCGTCAGGCTTTCGCAAAGCATATCCAACCAATTGTCGCTCAAAAACAACCTGCTGATCATCTGCGGCCACTACAAAGGAATTGATGAAAGAATAAGAACACATTTTGTAACAAGGGAAATTTCTATTGGAGATTATGTATTAAGCGGCGGAGAAATTCCTGCGGCGGTATTGGTTGATTCCATCGGCCGATTAATTCCCGGTGTATTGAATGATGAAACATCGGCGTTAATGGATTCTTTCCAGGATAATTTGCTCGCATCACCTGTGTACACGCGGCCTGCAGAATTTCGCGGATGGAAAGTGCCCTCGGAATTATTAAGTGGCGACCCAAAAATAATAGAGGAGTGGCGCCTTGGTCAATCGCTTCAGCGGACAATGGAAAGAAGACCGGACATTATGGATAAATCTGAAGAATGAATGCATTCGCTATAGAAGGAAACGTTATTGACCTTAAGAATAAAAAAATATTCAGCGGCACCGTATATGTAGAAAACGGAATAATAAAAAATATTGAGGAACATTCTTCTGTTCCTGATCCTGCTCTCCACTATATTTCTGCGGGATTTGTCGATGCACACGTACACATAGAAAGTTCCATGCTGGTGCCTTCTGAATTTGCAAGGCTGGCCGTGGTACACGGCACGGTTGCAACGGTTAGCGACCCGCACGAAATTGCAAATGTTTGCGGCATCGAAGGGGTTAAGTACATGATGGATAACGGCAATGCCGTTCCTTTTAAGTTTTATTTTGGCGCACCAAGCTGTGTTCCTGCAACTACTTTCGAAACAGCAGGTGCGGTACTTGATGCAACCGAGGTAGAACAATTATTAAAAATGCCCGCCATAAAATACCTCAGTGAAATGATGAATTTCCCGGGCGTAATCAATGAGGATCCGGGCGTAATGCAAAAAATACAAAGCGCTCTTCGGTTACACAAGCCTGTTGACGGCCACGCACCCGGGTTAAGGGGAGATGCATTAATAAAATATGTTGCATCGGGCATTTCCACGGATCATGAATGTTTTACCGCAGAAGAGGCACAGGAAAAGCTAAACCTCGGCGTTAAAATATTAATAAGGGAAGGCAGTGCAGCAAAAAATTTCGACGCGCTGATCCCTTTAATGCATGACAATTGGCAAAACATGATGTTCTGCAGCGATGATAAACACCCCGACAGCCTGGTTGGCAGCCACATCAATAGACTTTGCGCCAGGGCCGTTGCAGAAAGAATTGATATTTTTAAAATATTAACCGCCGCCTGCATTAATCCTGTTAAACATTATGACCTTGAGGTGGGGTTACTTCAACCCGGAGATTCCGCCGATTTTATATTGATAAAGGATCTTATACATTTCGACATCGTAAAAACATTTATCGATGGCAACTGCGTAGCAGAAAATGGAAAGACGTTAATCAGAAGTGTTCCTTCTTCTTCCATCAATCATTTCTCCTGCAATAAAATCAGCATTAACCAACTTCATGCAAATAAAGATCGATACTTAATAAACGGTATGCTGCCTGTTATTGAAGCCCTCGACGGACAATTGATCACCAGAAAATTAATGCTTCAGCCTACGATAAAAAACAATCTCGTTACCAGTGATCCGGAAAACGATGTATTAAAAATTGTGGTGATCAATCGTTACAAAAATGCGGCACCTGCCATTTCGTTTATTAAGAATTTTAATCTGAAAAATGGTGCAATTGCTTCTTCCGTTGCGCACGACAGCCACAATATTATTGCAGTAGGCACCGATGATGAAAGCATTTGCAGGGCCATCAATTTAATTATTGAACAATCCGGTGGTGTAAGCTGTATTACCCCGGATGATGAAATGATATTGCCGCTTCCCGTTGCGGGCTTAATGAGTACAGAAGATGGTTACATTGTGGCCAATGCCTATACCGCCATTGACCAGATGTCGAAGTTATCGGGTAGCAGGTTGTCGGCCCCCTTTATGACCCTTTCTTTTATGGCTCTGCTGGTAATTCCTTCCCTAAAACTCAGCGACCTTGGCCTTTTCGATGGCGATCACTTCCAATTCGTGTATCCTTCCTGATTTTCACCGACATTTTTACAGCTTTCACCGACTTTTTAGGGGTAGTGGCCTATAAGTCCTTTCCTATAGTGACGCACTACTATACATTTGATAAAAATCAGACAATGGAACAAGAAAATATACCGGAAAAAAGACCCGCAGCACCCCGGAGGTTCACAGGTGTGGTGTTATTAGTGGTAGCCGCAATACTTATCATGAGGCAGAATGGTTACCCCTTTCCTTCAT
>JBDTMM010000035.1:0-10998 GCA_039934275.1 Flavitalea sp.
GGTTTAACCCTACATCGGAATACCAAACGCGGCTGGGAAGAATTTTACTGGTGGCGGATGCGGCACACTCTATAGGCGCATTATATAATGGCGCAAGCGCCGCACTGATGGCAGACGTTACCATATTCTCCTTTCATGCCGTGAAGAATATCACCACCGCCGAAGGCGGGTGTGTATGCCTCAACCTTCCCATGCAGTTCGATCACAACGCGGAGTATAAGTATTTAAAAATGTACACGCTGAATGGGCAAAACAAAACCGCCTTTGAAAAGCAGGGTGGAGGATGGAAGTACGACATTCTTTTTAACGGGCTTAAAATAAATATGCCCGATATATGTGCAGCCATAGGCCTCGCGCAGATCAGGAAATATAAAGAGCAATTGCTGCCGTTGAGAAAAAAAGTGGCACTTGCCTATCACGAATCCTTTAAAAGATTCCCGTGGTACGTGGCTCCTCCGCTGATCTCTTCTACCCGTGAATCGAGTTACCACATTTTTCCATTGCGCATTTACGGCATTAGTGAATGTACCAGGGATCAGATTATCGACGACCTGGTGGCAAAAGGCATCAGCGTTAATGTTCACTTTATCCCCATGCCAATGCTCACCTACTTTAAGGAACTGGATTATAGTATCGATGACTATCCAAATAGTTATGCCGCCTTCGCCAACGAAATTTCATTGCCCATATATCCGCAAATGAAAACGGAAGAGATAAACTTCGTAATCATCAGCATACTGGATGCTGTAAAAACTCATACGCCCTCCCTTGAAAAGGTGTATTGATATTTTTGCTTCCATAACAGGCATCATTCTACTGCTTCCTGTTTTTATACTCTTGGCGCTGCTTATTAAGCTGGGTTCAAAAGGCCCTGTTTTTTATAAACAAACCAGAGTAGGAAGAAATGAAACTGATTTTAAAATACTGAAGTTCCGCACCATGTACCAGGATTCCGACTCCAGGGGACTGCTTACATTGGGAGGCAACGATAAAAGAATAACATCCACAGGTAAATGGATGCGGAAATTAAAGCTCGATGAACTGCCTCAGTTATTCAATGTGCTGATAGGTGATATGAGCCTGGTGGGTCCAAGACCCGAAGTGAGAAAATATGTGGCGATCTATACTGATGACCAGCGTAAAGTACTTACCGTTCGACCCGGTATAACCGACCTGGCATCCATCGAATTTTTTGATGAGAATAATCTTCTTCTGAATTATAATAATCCGGAACTCGGATACATACACGAAATAATGCCCATCAAACTCAATATCAATTTAAACTATATAAAAACCCGTTCCGGCAGATTGGATATGAAGATCATTTTTCTTACCGTAAAAAGAATATTCACCCGGAACGATCATTCGGCCACCATAAACGCGAATAAGTTATGAGTTTACTATCATCCCTCGTTGACCGGACTACCTATTGGTACTCCCGCATCATCGGCAAGCCTAACATTTATTTCAAAAGGCTGGGTTTGAAAGTAGGGAAAAACTGCAGGATATATACTAGTCGCTTCGGCTCAGAACCATACCTGATCACCATCGGTAATAACGTAACCATCACTTCCGGAGTATGCTTTATAACACACGATGGCTCCGGCACATTAATGCGTGATGAAAAGGGCAGAAGGTATGTTTTTCAACCAATAGAAATTGGCAACAATGTATTTGTAGGGGTGAATTCAATATTGCTGCCAGGGGTAAAAATTGAAGACAATGTAATAGTTGCCGCCGGTTCGGTGGTAACCAAGTCCATTCCTTCGGGATCCATTGTAGCGGGAGTGCCTGCAAGGATCACCGGAACCTTCAACGACCTCAAATTAAAAATGCTGAACGGTTACGTTTCCGATAATGATATGCGAAAGATCCCCGGTACAGAAGATGAAAAAATAATCCGTTTGGTTACTAACACGTTTAAACCGTACATGACTGTATGAAAGGTAATATCCT
Organism: Flavitalea sp.; assembly: GCA_039934275.1. Taxonomy (GTDB): domain Bacteria; phylum Bacteroidota; class Bacteroidia; order Chitinophagales; family Chitinophagaceae; genus Flavitalea. The sequence goes on from JBDTMM010000035.1 coordinate 1,957, forward strand.
GATGGTGATCCCCAATGACGAACTCGACGGCGCAGAATGGGTACTGTTCCAGATAGCCTGTTACTATGCACGAAATGGTTTCACCGTTGATGTGTTTTTTCTGAAATCAAAACAATACAACGGATGGAACCAGATGGAAGGAATTATGAATTTATATTTTACTACAGTAAGAAGAGAACGATACGGAGTGTTTCACCTGGTACACAACCTGTGGAAACATGCTAAAGACAAACAATACCTTTTTGCCTACACCTCGCATACGCAGATAAATGGCATGGTGGGAATGATGCGCCAACTCAGATTTCTTAAGATAAAGTATTTCGTGGCCCGTGAATCCACTTCTATTTTTGCCCGGTTCAAAGGGTTGCATCTTCTTTTATATAAGTTTTTTTATTGGCTCGGATACAAACAGACCGACCTGTTAATATGCCAGACAGGCTTTATGAAAAACCAGTTGTATTCTGGCATTCCCGGATATTTTGAAAAGCTAAAAAAGATAGTGGTGCTTCCAAACCCGGTGGTGTTGAATGACCTCGACAGTCTCGATCTGCCCGACCGCCCGTATAACCGCAAATACCTCATTTCTGCTGGCAGACTGATCCCCGAAAAGGGCCATGATATTCTAATAAATATATTCAGGGATATCGCCAAAGAACATCACGACCTGGACCTGCTCATACTCGGCAGGGGAGCAATGAAAGATGAACTCGACCAGCTGATTGATAAACTTGAACTGAACGGCAGGGTAAAACTCGTGGGCCATGTTAAAAATGTATATCCTTATTTCAGGCATGCAGAGGCCTGCGTAATGTCGTCACGAATCGAAGGGTTTCCCAATGTGTTGCTTCAGATGATGTCGCAGAATAAAAGGGTGGTAAGTACGCTGTGTGCCGGAGATATCGAGCATCTCGAAGGATTGTTTACATGTGTGCCCGATAATTCATCAGAGTTAAAACGTGCAGTTAAAAAATCAATGTTATCACCCTGTGAAGGTAACCGCGAATTATTTTATTCGCAACTGAAGGAAAGGGATATTTCAATATTCATCAGAGCAGTTCATGAAATGCTCAGAATTGAAATAATTAATCCTGTAAATTTAATATTAAGTGAATCCTAGCATTCTTATATTGTGAATATTTCCCGTGCCCCCATGGGGAACCTTAAACCTTCTTCCACTTATGAACCTTAAAAGGCTCCATCGTATCTATAAGAAGATATTCTTCTCCGATAAATGGAACATCGGCTACGTTACACAAACTCCTGAAGAACTGATCAGAACAAAAGCGCTTAGTGGTAAGATCAACTGGCTTGCCGAAGATCCTGCCGATTATTGCGCAGATCCTTTTGTGCTTAGCCACAATGGAAAAGATGTTATTTTTTATGAGCACCTCAACCACTGGAACGGACTTGGCCAGATTAACCAGATCAATAATTTTGATTTCGGAACAAAGAAAAGAGTAACAGGATTAGTAGAGAATCTTCATTTATCGTATCCATATATATTTGAAGATGACAATGAAATTTACTGCATACCCGAAACCGCACGCGCCAATGAAATATGCCTTTACCTTGTTAACCCAAATAACCTTAGCGAACTTACCCGCAAAAAAGTACTCGTGCAGGGTGCCCAGTTTGTAGATAGTTCCCTCATCAAATACAATGGCAAATACTGGTTGTTTACAAACAAGCGCAGTTGCAGTGATATTTTTATTTATCACTCCGACTCTCTCGCCGGCGAATTCGTGCCACATAAAATGAACCCGATACCCACCACTGCAAAGAATTTCAGAAGTGGTGGCCACCTGTTTATAGTAAATGATACCTTATACAGGCCCACGCAAAACTCTGAAATTTCTTATGGAGGCTCACTGATCATTAATAAGATAAGCGTACTTACCGAAGATCATTTCGCATGTGAAATTGACTTTGAATTGCTTCCTTCTGCTCCTTATACTCTTGGATTGCATAATATCAGCTTTGGAAAAAATATTATAGTTATAGACGGTAAAAAAAGATCCCTTTCATTACTGATGCCCCTAAAACTGGTTATCCGCAATTATAAATTGTACAGAATAAAAAAAATGCGCGCAATGGCAGCCGCAGTAGTGTATGCGCAAGCTTTTTAGAGTTACTACTGTGCCCGTTTCCATATACCTGCTGCTGAAGAACCAGCTGCGTTTTATGTCAGATTACTTTGACGTGACAGCAGTATCGTCCGAGGGTATTATGTTGCAAAAGGTGGCCAGCCGAGAAGGGGTAAGTACCATCCCCGTGAACATGACCAGGAAAATTTCACCCCTCCGGGATCTTATCAGCTTATATAAATTATTTTACCTTTTTAAAAAAGAACGCCCGGAGATTGTTCATACTCTTTCTCCGAAAGCAGGATTGCTGGGTATGATGGCTGCAAAATTAGCCGGTGTTCCCATAAGAATGCACAGCGTTGCAGGGTTGCCTTTACTGGAAACCCTGGGAGTAAAAAGAGTGTTGCTTGATGCCATGGAAAAACTCACCTGCTCCTGCGCCACCAGGGTGTATTCCAATTCGTTTAAATTGCGAAGTGTTATTTTAAAAAATAAATATTGTAAAGAAAATAAGCTTACCGTAATTGGCAACGGAAGCACCAATGGCATAGATACCGCACATTTCGATCCTTCCTTATTCAACGCCTCCTCTAAAAAAAACATGCGCACCTCATTGAATATCGGCAGCGATGATATTGTATTTTGTTTTGTAGGAAGAATAGTAAAACCAAAAGGCATAGTAGAGCTGCTCAAAGCATTTACTCTCCTGTCTGAAATAAACAGTAACGTGCGTTTGCTATTTGTAGGGCCATTCGATGCCGATAAAGATTCCCTCGACCCCGAAACCATCAGCGAAATCACCAGCCATTCTTGCATACGTTGGGTGGGCTTCCAGGAAGACGTTAGACCTTACTTATCCGTCAGCGATGTATTTGTTTTTCCAAGTCATCGGGAAGGCTTTCCTAATGTGGTCATGCAGGCCTGCGCCATGCAATTGCCATGCATCGTAACCGATATAAACGGCTCCAACGAATTAATTGAACATGGCATCAATGGTTTGATCGTGCAGGTTAAGGATGATAAAAGCTTGTATGATGCCATGCAACAACTTGTTACAGAAAATTCGCTGCGCATTTCCATGGCAATGAATAGCAGGCACAACATCGTTGCGCGTTATGATCAGCGATTTGTATTTAATAGTATTTTACGGGAATATCACCAGGCGCTTTCTGCTGCTTCTATCCAACCCATCGACAACTCGCAGGTCAGTGGCAAGTCACCAAAACAGGATGAACACCGCTATACTACAATTCAACATTAAAAATGTACACCTGTGTTTCGGGGAATATCTCTTTTTTAAGCACGGTAACGGCCGCTGACTGATCTAGTTGCTGATCGTTGTCATTAATAAGAATGGGGTTAACAATGGCCAGTATTATATTCTTTTCCTTAAGTCCATATGGATCCCACGCATTCTGTCCATATCGCCGCCATTTGGGTGTTTGAAAGGTGATGATGCCATTTACGGTTTCGCCATTCACCGCATTTTTGGGATCACAGGAGATATAGGCTGCGGCCCTGGAGCTAACATCCACATGATCAGAAACCATTGCGTCGATATTTTTATTTTCGCCGCCATATAATTTACTCAGTGAAAATTCAATTCCATATCCCTTGTTATTTTCTGTAAGTGGCGAAATAATATTTATGTTGGAAATAACATCCGCATGAGTGTTCGGCTCCACATCGATACCATCTTCCGGAAGAGTGCCTTCCATATCCGCTACATGTGGATTTTGCAGCGTTACGTTTTTTGCACTGGTGATAGAAATTCCATTTCGCCTGCAGTTGCGCACGTAAGCACCATCTATAAAAATATCACTGCTGATCGTGCCGCCGGAATTGGAACCAATATAAATGCCATCGCCCCAGGTTTCGGATATATCTGCTGAAGTGATCCGGATGTTTGTAGAAGCATAAATGCCAATACCCATTCCCCATTCCCCACCGGAACCATTGTGGCTGAACTTATCGCCCTTTATTACGGGTGATGAAAGGGAAACATTGTTGCATTCCCTGATGGCTATGATGTCGTAATTCTGTTTGCTGCTGGGTTTTAATAATAGCTGTGAACCCTTTGTAAAAAGGAGGTTATGATTGGAATGCAACTTCAGTCCTGTTTCGTTCACCAGCAATGGAAAAGCTGGAAATACAATGTCATCATGTGCATCGAGGGCCTGCTGAATATAGGTTGTGTAATCTTTACTACCGTCCTTAACATAGCCCGATGGCAAACTGCCACTCACATCATAAGCATTTGCCACGGTGATGTTCTGTGATGTATTTCTTTCAAATTGTTTTTTTGAACTGGCGTGTGCCTCCACATACACTTTTACCTGGGAAAGTGCTTTGGAATTCGTCGCTTTTTGTGTGGTGCTCGACAACAATATCAATGCGAGCAGTATATAAAACGACAACCGTAACGGATACAGCAGCGCGGAGTTTATTTCAAAAATATTGAGTTTCATAAGATTGATTTTAACGGATTATCGACTTACTAAATATGGACCCTGAACCTTCATATATGTGAATATTGTAAGATAATAAATATCCAATTACCATGCAAGTGCTCTAAACCCAACATTATGAAAAAGATACAATTGCCTATAAGAAATGTACCTCGTTTCTTTGTGCTGCTTGCCGATTTCATTACCATTGTTTCCTCTTTTGCATTTTCCTATTTTATAGAGAAGCAACTGGATTTTACGGACATTTCCCGCAAGGATTTTATTGTGTACACCCTAACCTACAGCTTCGCAGGACTGGTTGTTTTTTACGCAATGAAAATTCATACGGGAGTAGTGCGGTACACTACTATCGCAGATATGTCGCGCATATTTGGTGCCATTGTGGGCGCATCGGGGCTTTACGTCCTGCTCGACCAATTTGTGGTGTACCGTCTATTGCACCTTCATTCCCTCAGTGTCGTAAGGATTCTCATCATTAACTTTTTTGTTTCTTTCACTGCACTTATTTTATTACGAATCGCAGTACGGGGAGTGTATTATTATCTGAAACAAAACCACACCTAAGAAGCATCTGAAAAAGTACTTATCTACGGTTCGGGTGCAGGCGCGCTCGTGATCAAACAGGCACTCGAATCTGGCCAGTCGGCAAAATTCGACATCATCGGTTTCCTCGGTGAAAGGGTACATGCCACCGGCGTTTACATACAGCAAAAAAGAGTGTACGGTTTTAAAGACCTCGACATGCTGCGGCAAAAATATAAGGTTGACAAACTCGTGATCACCAATGACGACCTCACCTTCGGGTTCAAAGAGCGTATCATTAATAGATGCCTCGAACTCGGCATCAAAATTCTTACCGTTCCTCCTTCCGATCAATGGATATATGGAAAATTAAAATTGAAACAGATACAAGACCTCCGAATCGAAGATCTCCTGCAACGGGATCCCATCAAAATCAGCGACGTGAATGTATTCAGTCAGCTGTCCGATAAGCGCATACTCATCACCGGTGCCGGTGGTTCTATCGGGTCAGAAATTGTTAGACAGGTACTCCGGTACAACCCATCGATGCTGATCCTTTGTGACCAGGCCGAATCGGACCTGTATAATATACAGCTCGAGTGCCAGGATCTTTTTCCGCAGGTGACCGTTGTGGTGCATATCGCCACCGTGAGAAGCCTTGCGCGTATGCGTATCCCGTTCCGCTATTACCGCCCGGAAGTGGTGTTTCATGCCGCCGCATATAAACACGTGCCCCTGATGGAAAATCATCCCACAGAAGCGGTGCATACCAACGTGGTCGGCACAAAACACCTGGCGGATCTTTCGGTGTTCTACCATGTTGAAAGATTTGTGATGATCTCTACCGACAAGGCTGTTAATCCTACTAACATCATGGGTGCCACCAAGCGCTTAGCGGAAATGTATATTCAAAGTTTGAATGACCCCAGTAAATTGTCGAAAACGAAATTTATGACCACGCGTTTTGGAAACGTACTGGACTCGAATGGCTCTGTGATTCCGCGTTTCCGCGCGCAGATACAGGCAGGGGGGCCAGTAACCGTTACGCATCCAGACATCGTCCGGTATTTCATGACCATCCCCGAAGCGGTACAGCTTGTACTGGAAGCGGGCTCCATGGGTAAAGGCAGCGAGATATTTGTTTTCGACATGGGCAAACCCGTAAAAATTATAGACCTCGCGGCAAATATGATAAAACTTGCAGGGCTTACTGTTGACAAAGACATAAAAATCGTGTTCACCGGTTTAAGGCCGGGAGAGAAGTTGTATGAAGAATTACTGAACGATGAAGAATCTGTTCTGCCTACGCATCATGAAAAAATAAAAGTGGCGAAGGTCAGGGCTTCAGATCCCGCGACGGTGTTGCACGACATCACCGAATTAATGACACTCAGTCGTGGAGAAGATGCCAAACTAATGGTGAAAAAAATGAAAGAGATGGTACCCGAATTCAAAAGTCAGAATTCAGTTTTCCAGGACCTCGATGTGAAAATACAAACCCCACTGAGTCATTAGCGGTACCGCTGCGATCTTTGCGATACAATGTTTTGCGTAGAAGCATATCTCATAGGGCGCTATATCGATTGCCTAGTTCACTACCTTATTCGCGCAGCTGCTGCTCGCGAAGGCTTCCGGTTTTGCTTTGAATGCAAAGCCCATTCCTAAAATATATCCCATAGCCTCTTTCAGTGCATCGTTGCTTTTGAAATGAGGATTGGTGTTGATGTCTGCATGAACTTCCATGTCCACGTTGTACACTGTAAACAAATTACACAGCTCGTAAGCAATCTCAATGCTTTTCGCTACTTCCACGAGCATACGTTCCTTGATACTGAATACCTGTTTTGTTTTGTCGTTGTGAATAAACATGAAGCCGCCGTGGCCCTCACGTAAAAAAACAATTACGGTAGCAAATTCTGTTTCTGCCCCTTTTACCTGGGAGTCGGTGCCGATGCACACCTTCAAACGGAAGCCGTTTTTTGTTTCTCTTTTTATTGCCTGTTCCACTGCATCGATGATGGGTAGCTCTATTGGATCGCCATTAAACTTTCTCCATTTCATAATACCGGGTTTTTCGAATTTACCGAAAAATCCCTGTAATCTGATGTGCGGGATATATTAATATTTGGTTATTTGTATTTTGGTCTTTTCAAACTCTGCGTTTTGATCTTTTAAACTTTGCGCCTTTGCGTGAAACCTTTTACGCAATCATGTTTCACGCAAAGGCGCAAAGAGATAAATATTTTCCTATTGCTTCATCAGCCTAAACACCTGCTGTTCCGCTCCATCGTACACGCGAAGCAGAAACAAACCATTGTTGAGGGAGTTAAGCGCAATGCTATTTACTCCGGAAACGAGTTTTCCTCTCTGGTATAATTTTCCGGCCATATCCACGAGATCATAGGAATAATTGCCCGCAACACTCACCTGAGTTACTGAGTGTACCCTGTTTCCATTGAGAGAAATGTTATTACGCGTGCTGTACTGCAATGCGATCACATTCGAATACACAGGTTCTTCCAGTTGCACCGTTTCCATCCTGATCCTGTAGTACATCTGCCCATTCCCAAAAGGAACATTTTTATAAGTCGTCACATTTGCCGCAAGCGTTGCGATTGCAGTAAAGTCACGACCGTTTGAAGACACCTCTATGGTGGAACTCTTCACCGGCTCGTCGCTGGTAAACGTCCAGTGTATCAAATGTGCATTGTCCTGCACTTTACCCTGCAGGCTCAGATCAATGATCGGCAGCACTGCCTGCAATGTTCCGGAGATGTTGTAATATCCAACGCTGTGGTAATCCGGGGTATTCTGATTGCCCACTCCATCAATAACAATATAGTAGGTCCCTGCACGCAGGTTCGTATCAATCGATGCGCTCAATACTGTTTTGGGATTATAATTTCCAATCGTATCTCCATTTTCCCGCAGCAGGCTCAGCCTGATGTCGAGGTTTGCCCCGGAGTTAGACGGTCCCACATTATTCGGCACCACCTTCGTATGGAACAATGAATTTTTCTGCAGCACTATTTTAAAAACGTCTTTATCTGCTGCGGTGGTAATGTCGCCTTTTCCACTGAATGCATTTCCGGTGAGGGGTAAAGTGGCTGCGGTTTGCCTGGTGTTTCCATAGTCGTCTGGCCGCAAACCGATATGATTTTCACCATTGCTGATAATATTCACATCGTTCTGTATCACTTTCGCGCCTTCAATACTGGAACCGATGTTCCAGGTAGTAAGATTTTTATAATAGCTCAGGCCCATGATCGGTGCCCAGCTGATCTCTCCCTCACCTTTTCCTTCGGCATATTCTGTGGTAAGGATTCCTTTTGAATTATAGGTACTCTGGTGTTGCAGGCCGAGTGTGTGACCCGCTTCGTGTGAGGTGGCTTCGCCGATGTATTTTGAATTGTACTGCAGCACATCTACAAAAACCCAGGAGGGCGTATTGTCGCCCCAGGTGAATGAACCCACGAATGATATGCCGCCGGCAATGCCATACCACTTCGAGGTGGGGGTGATGATGATGCGGACGCGTTTCGCCACAGGAGCCTTTGCATATACGCTTGCGTCGGTGGTGATGTTGATATTAAAAATGCTGTAGTCTTCGGCCACGCGGTTGAACACTTCGGTGATCTGTGCCGTTTTTAATCCCGAAGGTTTTGCGTGGATGGTGCTGTCCCAGTTCCAGGCCGTACCCGCTACGGTTTCCCCGTCAAAGTCGAGGTACACGGTGGCGGGAGCGGCGATATTGCTGTTCAGTTTGGGGATCTGTGCGGTTGCGGTATTATAAAACAGCAACAAACACATCGCTACAGTGTTGGCTGTTCGAAAGGTAAAGCGGTTAATGAAGGCAGATAAGGTAAACATATCATTCAGGCATGTACAGGCTTTGCAATTGCTTTTTAAAGAAATACTTGTCCTTTTCTTTATATAAGATCAGAACGTCGTTAAACTTCGGTTGAATG
>JBDTMM010000036.1:0-10966 GCA_039934275.1 Flavitalea sp.
GCTAATATTGCATCGGTGGATGGCATTAGTAATTACTCATGGAATTTTGGACAGGGCCCTATACAAACGGGAGCTACTCCATCCCACATTTATACCACAGCAAACACCTATCCATTGATATTGACCGTAACCACCAATGGTGGTTGTCAGAAAACTTTTAGCAATACGGTAAATGTTGGCAGTACCGCCACAGCAGTAGATTTCACTGGCAATCCTTTAGTGGTATGTCCAACCATTAATGATCAGTTTAATGGAACATCGGCTACTCCGAATTTGTTGTGGGATTGGAACTTCGGTGATGGACAAACAGGATCTGGTCAAAATCCCACGCATGCGTATAAGGACACGGGCTTTTTTAGTGTTACAGTAGGTGTAACAAATAATGGTTGCCGAACAACGAGAACAAAGAATCAATACATAGAGGTATTGCCACCCATCGCAGACTTTGTGTTTAGCGTGGATTGTAATTCCCGAACTCAGGTAACCTTTACCGATAAGTCAATAACAAATGCGGCCGCTGGTTTGCTCAGTTATACATGGGATTTTGGCGACCCTTCTGTTGCCGCATCAAACTCGGCCTCACCTCAAATTAATTACAGCGTGCCGGGAACCTATACCGTTAAACTTACGGTTTCATCAGCAAATACCACCTGCTCTAATTCAGTTTCAAAACAAGTGATCATTTCAGCGCCTGGTGCAGATTTTACAGTGGATAAAACAGAAATTTGCAATGACGCAACCTTCACCCTTACCTCATCGAGCGATCCCTCCACTATAACAAGTTATACCTGGACGATAGGAACAAATACGCCCGTTATTGCCGGCGCCATTTATCCTACCTCTGTTCCATTAAATGGAGTATATGACGTAAAATTATCGCTTACTGATGTGAATGGCTGTAAGCATGAAGACACACATCCTGCATTAATTACCATTTCTGGTCCAACCGCCGGTTTCAAAAACAACCCCGTGCATTGCGGAAAAGACCTCATCACATTTACGGACAGTTCTACTTCAACAAGTAATATTACTTCCTGGAAATATGATTTCGGTGATGGAAATATTCAAACATTTAGCTCGGCGCCTTTTACGCATCAATATGCGGATACAGGAACCTATGTTATTTCTTTGCTGGTTACTGATGCCACTACCTGTAGCAATACGTTCAGCCTGCCAACAGGATTAACGATTAGTGATCCAAAGGCATACTTCAGGCAGGATTCTGCAATTTGGTGCCCCGGCGCTCAGGTCATTTTTACAGATTCTTCTTCAGGAAACGGACTCAGTTACCTTTGGAATTTTGGCGATGGAAATATTGCTTTAGACAGAAATCCATCCCACGCTTACAGTGCCAGCAGCAATGACTATACGATATCATTAAAAGTTACCGACAACTTCGGTTGTGCCGATTCCATTTCGCGTGAAAAGTTTATACAGATAAAAACGCCGGTTGCAGCTTTTGATGTAAAAACCAAATCAAGCATCTGTTCGCCACTTATTGAGGAATTTACATTTAAGGGATCCGGGTATCAAACCCTTTCCTGGAACTTAGGTGATGGAACTCCTGCGTTTACGCAGTTCACTCCCACCCATGCCTATACTGCGTTCGGAAATTTCACCGCCGTACTAACGGTGTTGGGTAATGGAGGATGTTCCGCATCCGCATCTGCCAATATAAATATTACGGACCCTGCAACTACGGTATTCAACTACATCGCTCCGGAAACCTGCAACCGTTTAATGGTCAATTTCAGTGCGATACCACCATCAGGGACAAATTTCGTTTTGTTCTTTGGTGATGGTGCCGCAGACAGTTCCCAATCAACTACAGTGGCTCATTCATTTACCTCACCGGCATTTTACCAACCCTATCTGGTGATAAAAGACAGCTCAGGTTGCGTGGTAAATATCAACGGGGCAACGAAAGTAAGAATAATAGGTGCGGCTCCATTATTCTGGGCCGACCCAACGGAACGCTGCGATCCAGGAACAGTCAATTTCACAAACTATACTTTTAGTAACGATCCCGTAATAAAATACGATTGGGACTTTGGAGACAATAATACCGATGGATCATTCAATACAGCTCATTTGTATGCTACTCCTGGAACTTATAAACCCTCGCTAACGGTTACAACCCAGCGCGGATGTATTTCAACACTTTCAGATACAGTAAAAATTTATCGCACCCCTGCTGTACATATTATCAGCAATGATACCGTATGTCTGAATTCTGCTGTAAAATTTACTACCTCCATACTTTCAACGGATACCGCGGTTTCGTATGCATGGTACTTCAGTGATGGTGAAAATTCAATAAAGGCTGAACCGGCAAAAACATTCAGAACCATCGGCAGTATAGTGGTGAATCTTCAAACCAGTATCCCTTACGGATGCATCAGCAGTACTTCCAAACCGATAAATATAACCAAGCTGCCCACAGTTGGCCAAATGGCAGATCAAACCATTATGGCAGGACAAACAGTTGTTCTGCCTGCAACCTATTCCAGCAGGGTCATAAAATATTTATGGTCGCCGGATAATTCACTCGATTGCAGTGACTGTCCTAACCCGGTTGCTTCGCCAAAAAACAGCACTACCTATAGCGTAAGGGCAACCGACAATTATGGTTGCGAGGCGAACGGTGATATAACGGTACTGGTTATCTGCAACAATAATAATTTCTTTATTCCTAATACTTTTTCTCCAAATAACGATGGGGTGAATGATCATTTTTATCCGAGGGGAACCGGTCTTGTGCGAGTTGCTGCACTAAGAATATTCAACAGGTGGGGTGAACTGGTTTTTGAGAAAAAAGATTTTGCGGCGAATGATGCGAAAGCGGGATGGGACGGAACCTACAAGGGCAAACCTGCGGTATCGGACGTTTACATTTATAAAATAGAAGTGATCTGCGAAAATTCACAGATAATACCTTTTCAGGGAAATATTTTCCTGCTGAGATAGATTGACAAGATGCGTAGAGGAATAAAATATTATTGGATGCTTTTCCTGATATCCGGGTGCCTTCAAGTGATTGCTCAGGATACCCACTTCTCTCAATTCTTTGAGGCGCCGTTGCTTAGAAATCCATCACTCGCGGGAATTTATAATGGAGATATAAGAGTACAGGGTATTTACCGTGATCAATGGAACAGCGTATCGAATGCATTTCGAACCGGATCACTCAATGCCGAATACAAAATGCCCATTGGGAAAAGTGATGATTTTATTACGACAGGAGTTCAGTTTCTGTTCGACAAAGCAGGAACAGTTGGCCTCGCAACTACCCAGGTACTGCTGGCTTTAAACTACCATAAATCGTTGAGTAATGAAAAACCAATGTACCTGTCGTTTGGATTTATGGGAGGACTGATCTCAAAAACTATTGACGCTTCCAAAATGACCACCGACCAGCAATTTGTTGGTGCATTCAACCCCGATCTTGCAAACGGAGAAACATTTGCGGTCCCTGATTATGTGACCTGGGACGCCAATGCGGGGATGAGTTTTAATACGGCGGTTGGCCAGGATCCTACCAATATGATTTTTGTGGGCATTGCCATACACCACCTTAACCGGCCAAGAAATTCGTTTTATAAAGATGTCAACATAGAACTCCATCCGAAATATGTCTTTTCGGCCGGATTGAGACTGCGAGTGGACGATTTTTCATCTTTCATTCTTCAGAGTGACCAATCGGTACAGGGAAGTTTTAAAGAAACCATCGCAGGAGCCCTCTATTCCTATAACCTCGGAGTAGATCCTGAGAATTCGATCTACACTATCAGCGCCGGGGGATTTTTAAGGTGGAGGGACGCGGTGATCCCTGTTATCAGGCTGGAGAGGAGCCCGATTGCGGTTGGGATCAGTTACGACGTCAACATTTCCCAGTTGAAAACGGTGAGCCAGGGACGGGGAGGATTCGAGATCTCGGTGACCTATGCTGGATTCTTTAACCGGAACAACAGCAGCCGGAATAAAGTTTTATGCCCCCGCTTCTAACCCGTGCCTCTTTCTGTTCTTTTTTCATAGTGGTTCAATCCATTAGTTCCGTGAGGACTGCTAAAATACCTGGAAGTTTTGCCCCTGTTCGTTACTGGGCCTGGTGATTCAATTGCATGAGATGCTTTTTGAACCCTCATAACCCCCTATTTTACGCCCCTATATAAACCTCTGGCAACAAGTCCACGAAATAAAAACACTTAGTCACCGTTAGAAACCCCGGCAACGGGAGAAAATTAACGGAAGAATTTCCGACCGCGTAAAGAAAATTGCCGTATATATTGTATTATTGAGTTAAAGGAAATATATTGGGCTTAAACAGTAAAATATCGTCCTGCATGAGGGTTTTTTACGCTCTATCCATTATTCTGTTGATCTCTTTTCAGGTGAAAAGCCAGTCAGGACCTGTTCCTTCCACTGATAAGGCCCCTATTGCCAGGATAGTCAAATTTTACCCCAACCCCGCTACTTCCATCATCAATTTCGACTTTGTTAAAGACTACGACAAGTCATATAATTTCCAGATATACAGTTTTGTAGGCAAGAAGGTCTTTGAACTGAACAACGTTACAGCCAAAACCTCAGTTGGGCTGGGCGATTTTTACCGGGGCATCTACATTTTCCAGCTGCGCGACCGCAATGGCAAGATCGTGGATTCAGGTAAGTTCCAGGTTTCGAAATAATCCCGACAATTTGACCTTTAAATCTCCTTGGCAGCATTCTTGACAAGCTTAACTTTGCCACCAATTTTTAAGCTATGGAACAAAAAGAAATGCAGGAGAATGAGAACCTGACGGAAACCAATGATACCCTTGAACCTGGTACAGGAACCCATCTAAATAAGTCAGCTATTGATGAAAAAGAAGAACAGATCATCAAACTGCAACAGCAGGTGGATGAACTGAAAGACAAATACCTGAGACAAGTAGCTGACTTTGATAATTTCAGAAAAAGAACCGCTAAAGAAAAGCTGGAGCTTTTACAAACCGCAGGAAAAGATGTTATTGCATCTCTCCTCGATGTGCTCGACGACAGTGAAAGAGCCCAGAAGCAAATTCAAACAGCAAAAGATACCGCAGCGCTGCAAGAAGGTTTGTCACTTGTATTCAACAAACTAAAATCAACATTACAAGCCAAAGGATTAAAAGCGATGGAAACCATCGGTACTGAATTTAATCCCGATATACATGAAGCCATAACAGAAATTCCCGCCCCTACCCCTGACCTGGTAGGAAAAGTGGTGGACGAAGTCGAAAAAGGCTATTTCCTGAACGATAAAATCATTCGCTTCGCAAAGGTGGTAGTAGGTAAATAAAGCGCAACTAAAACATGGCAAAAAGAGATTATTACGAAATACTAAGTGTTCAAAGGTCTTCCACAGGTGAGGAAATAAAAAAAGCTTACCGCAAGGTGGCCATGCAGTTTCATCCTGATAGAAACCCCGGTGACAAATCTGCAGAAGATAAATTCAAAGAAGCCGCCGAAGCCTATGAAATATTAAGCGACCAGGACAAGAGGGCACAGTACGACCGCTTTGGCCATGCCGGCGTTAGGGGTAGCGGAGGCGGTGGGCATGCTTCGAATATGGATGACATCTTCAGCCAGTTCGGTGATATTTTCGGTGAAGGGGGTTTTGAAAGCTTCTTCGGCGGTGGTGGTCGAAGGTCCTCAGGTGCTCGCGCACGTGGCGTACGCGGTAGCAATCTTCGGGTTAAAATTAAATTGAATTATGAGGAGATCGCAAAGGGAGTTAATAAACAGATCAAAGTTAAAAAATACGTATCCTGCAACACCTGCAGCGGCAGTGGGGCAAAAGACAAAGGAAGCATACAAACCTGCGGTACCTGCGGAGGAAGCGGCCAGGTTAGGAAGGTAAGCAACACCTTTCTTGGTCAGATGCAGACCGTTACCACCTGCCCAACCTGTAATGGTGATGGCACCTCCATCACCCAAAAGTGCGCGGTATGTAAGGGGGAAGGGCGCGTCTATGGCGAAGAAACGGTGTCAATAGACATACCAGCCGGCGTACAGGAAGGAATGCAGTTAAGCGTAGGGGGAAGGGGTAATGCTGGCGAACGAGGGGGACCCAATGGCGATTTGCTCATTTTAATTGAAGAAGAAGCCCACAAGGAACTTCATCGCGATGGGATGAATGTGGGTCACGAATTATTTATTTCCTTCACCGATGCGGTGTTCGGTATACAGGTAGAAGTGCCCACGATCGATGGCAGGGCAAAAATTAAAATTCCACCGGGAACACAAAGCGGAAGAATTTTCCGCCTCAAGGGAAAGGGGTTTCCAGCTGTGAATTCTTACGAAAAAGGTGATCAATTGATTTCGGTAAACGTGTGGACACCGCAAACACTAAGCGCCGAAGAAAAGATAGCGCTCGAAAAAATAAGTCTGTCTCCGAATTTTCAACCGCAACCTGAAAAATCAGATAAAAGCTTTTTTGATAAGGTGAGGGAAATGTTTAGTTAAAGGATTTTCTTTTTCTTCCCCTATTATAGATCTTCTTCGCTTTTTCAACTATAGAAATAAATTCTTTTTGAACCGCGTCATTCCTGTCGTACGATTCGTTGGCAAGAATGACGGTTTCATTCCATGTGGTTTTTTTTGCATAATTGGATTCCTTCAATAGCGATCCGAACATTGCCACAGCAGTTGCAAACCTGTACGACGAAGGCAGTTCCTTAAACTCAGTATAATTATAGGGAAGATTATACCCCGTATAATGCACGATGGAATCATGCGGTAATTGATAATTTACTTTTACCGATGCCATATTTTTTCCCTTGAAAAGTTCGGCCATGCTGTTCAGGTCCGCACCCGAAACAATACTCGATGCCGCGGCCGAAGAAACTTTAATATTACCCCGGCCTGTTGGAACAATTTCAAATAATACCAGCATTGAATGACCGGATCCCACTTCCCCACCCTGCACGTCATGCACAGAATCCGCAAGGGCTTTTAATTTATTATCATAACCAATCAGCCGGTATTCCTTTACGAGTTCATCATTAAAGTGAATCGTCAACGAAGCATTGTCGGCTACGGAATATAATGTCTGCGTAAGTTCCGTTACCAAAACTTTTTCAGCTTCCCCCTCATTATCGAGATAGGCGAAATTTCCTTTACCCTTTTTTGCAAGAATCTCGAGTTTTGAATCTTTATAATTTCCCATGCCCACGCCAAGGCAGGTTAGATATATTCCCGATTCCTGGTGAGCAATGATCAGCTTTTCTAATTCGTCTTCAGAATTTTGTCCTATGTTAAAGTCGCCATCAGTAGCGAGAATAACACGATTGTTTCCTCCTTTTATATACTGGCTCTTTGCAAGGCGGTATGCCGAAATAATTCCCGACTGGCCCGGCGTTGCGCCGCCCGGGGTGAGGTCCTCTATTGATTTACGGATCTTGAGCTTTTCGCTTCCCGATGTTGGCGGCAGCCACACACCCACGGTACTTCCATATACCACAATTGAAATAGTATCCTTTGATCTTAAGTTATCGACCAGTAATTTGAACGCACTCTTTAATAAGGGCAGCCTGTTCGGCATGTCCATCGATCCCGAAATATCGATCAGGAATACAAGGTTGCTAGGCGGAATAGTTTCAGGATCAATTTTTTTTGCGCAAACCTGCAAATACAATAACTGGCTGGTTGCCTTCCAGGGACAATCACTCACATAAGAAGTAAAACCAAAAACACTATCTGCTGCCGGTGGTGTATATGCGAAATTAAAATAGTTCATCAGTTCTTCTACCCTCACGGCATCGGGTGGAACTTTGGTTTCCATATTTAAAAATCTTCTTACGTTACTGTACGATGCCTTATCGATCCTTATGGCAAAACCTGTTTCAGGGTATTTTTTTGCGGGCAACGATTCATTTTCTACGAGTGTGCTATACGATTCACCGGTAGCCATATAATTAGCCCTGTCTTCAGGCTCAAAATCCTTTGTAAAAGAAAGCAGCCTGTTTCGCTGTAAATTAACGGTAGTGTATAATAATTTTAGTATTATGGGCTGATAGTGCGAAATATCTCCAGCAATACTCACCTGCTGGTAGCCCGCGAGGGAAACGGTGATCGAATCATTTTTTTTTGCGGTAAGAATTCCAAAGGAACCCGAACCACCGGAACTATACATATACCCGGTTGAATGCAACAATATTTTCGCATTGGGCAAGGGCATATTATTCTCATCTTTCACTTCTCCTCTTAAATAAAATTGAGCAGAAGCCGAAATGGAAGTAAACAGTAAGTATAATATAAGGAGCCGCTTATTCAACAACTTTATATATTTCGGGAATGTTTCTGCCTAAGCCATCATAATCCAAACCATATCCAACAACAAATTTATCGGGGATCGAGAATCCGAGATAATCGATGGATATTGGAAATTTTGTTGCTTCCTGTTTGTGAAGCAACGCTACTATTTTCAGAGAGGCTGGTTGCTGGTGTGTTAATTGAGGAAGAAATTCTGTAAGCGTTTTTCCTGTGTCAACGATGTCTTCTATAATTACAACATTTCTGCCGTAAAGATCCATATCAAGGCCAATTGCGGTTATCACATGGCCTGTTGACCTGGACCCTTTGTAGGAGGCGAGTTTTATAAAACAAATTTCTGCTTCAATGTGCAATTTCTTAAAAAGGTCCGACGCGAAAATAAAGGAACCATTTAGTATGGCGATGAATACGGGCCGCTTGCCATCGTAATCTTTGTTTAATTGTTCTGCAATGAAACTTACCCGCGTCTGGATCTCTTCCTGGCTTAAATAAGGATCAAATACTTTATCATGTACCCTTATCAAGGTCATGGTTTATAATTTTGGTCTGATGGGCGCCGATGTATGAAGATATAATTTCTCGCCCACAGCCGGTTGCATAAACTTTTGAAGATGATTAAATTCGAGAAGGCTTTCTAATCTCATCGCTTCCTGCTGGCAAATATCATATAAACTTTCTCCGCTGGTAACAACATGATATTCGTTCATTCCGGTTTTACGCTTTCTCTGCAGGTACACCAACTGATCTTTACTCAAAACTTCTTTGCCGCCTAGCTCATTAAATTCAATCAGCCTGCTTAGTGGAATATCGTATTGCTGGGCCACAGATAATAGAGAGACTCCCTCCTTAGCAAAGATAACGCGGGTATTATTAATCACAAATTCACCGGGTGGATACATCGCTTCCACTGGTGGTGGCACTTCCAGCGCCGGCTGCTCGGGTTCCATTACCCACGGCACCTTTACGTCCGGTGTATTTGTGGCCGGCATCAGTACCTGCGCTACCACCTCATCAGATGGCGACATGCGTCCCATTGCAATAAGCGTGTACTGCTCCAGGTTATAATCTTCTATTATTTTGATAATAATAGGCGCATATTTCGGATTCGTAGCATAACCCGCTTTTTTCAACCCTGTTGCCCAGGCTTTATAATCTGTGGGGTCGAGGCGAAAAAGAAATGAATACCGGTCGCTGCTCTTCAGAAAATTTGAATGATCCCGGTAGGAATCCGCGGCAGAATCATATTTTCGAAAACATTCGCCACGCGAATCATCGTCGTGGTAAACTTTTTTGCCTGTCCATTCAGCCTTACACTTTATTCCAAAATGGTTGTTCGACATTACCACCAGGTCGCTTTTGCCTGCATAGGTTTCGTGAACGCCCTGTGCAAGTTTAACTGCAGCCGGAATTCCGGTGCGTTTCATTTCCTGCATGGCCAGCTGTTTGTAGTTGTTGATATATTCAACTATGTCTGCGCTGGGCTGCGCCTTGGCCAGGGAAGAGATCAACACAAATAATAAAGCGATCCTAACTCTCATCAATACCTGATTTTATTTTTTCCTTATTATCATTAGTCCGTCGCGAATGGTTACCATCACCTGCTCCACACGGTCATCGTTGGCTATCAGGTCATTGAACTTTTGAATGCCGATAGCGCTTTTGCCTTTAACCGGCTCTTCAAGTACCTGTCCGTGAAACAGCACATTATCCGCTATTATCACCCCACCGGTCCTCAATTTTGGCAATATTAGTTCATAATAATTAACGTACCCCGGCTTGTCGGCATCTATGAAGGCCAGATCCCACGTTTCGTTTAATTCCGGAATGACCTCTAACGCATTTCCGGTGTGCAAAATTATCTGGTTATGGTAATTAGAACGGTTAAAATAGCGCTGCGCGGTTTCTGCATCCTGCCCGCGAAGCTCGATGGTGTGCAGCTTTCCCGCAGCATTCATCCCCTTTGCAAGACACAAAGCACTAAACCCGGTGAATGTTCCAACCTCTAAGATGCGTGAGGGATTTAACAGTATGCTAAAGATTTCTAAAAATTTTCCCTGGTGCCTGCTGCTCATAAGATCCGAGTGTGGATGAGTGGCCTGTGTGGTATCCGCCACCTCCTGCAAAAGTGGATCAAGTGCAGAAGAATATCTCTCTGCATAAGATTGCGCAACCGTATTGATCAGTTCCATTGCACAAAGATGCCGAATTTCTGAAATGTTAGCCTCTGACCAGTTTTAACAATTGCTTACCCGTTGTTCAATGGTTGTTCAATGGTTGTTTAATGGTTGTTTAATGGTTGTTCGGTCTGGCTTCGGTCTTAATTCGGTGGTAGTTCGCTCAGGCATTAATTGGGGCGTTAGGTCGTTAAATAATGAGCCTGGAAGGCACTTGTTACATACATCCTGTTTGTATGACAGGCTATTCCGTTACCATACCGGTATTTCCGGAATTATCACCAGGTTTGGAGATGGCCCAAAGGCCCATAAAAGTGAGCAGACCGTTATAAATTAACAGCTCATATCCGATCTTAAACGATCCGAAAATGGAATGGGAGAAATTTCTGATGCCCGAAAAAACAGATTCATCAAATTTCAACTGCTTCTGGTACCATTCAATATTGTTTATAAAATCGATGCCCAGGATGAGTAATGGCGCTGCCAGACAAATGTAC
>JBDTMM010000037.1:0-10950 GCA_039934275.1 Flavitalea sp.
TATGCACAATCGCGCGGATTTTTTTATGTGGGACGAGGCAGCGGTGCAAATTCCATTGTGGCGTATTGTTTACAGATCACCGATGTGGACCCCATTGAACTTAATTTATATTTCGAACGGTTTTTAAATCCGCACCGCACTTCTCCTCCCGACTTCGACATGGATTTTTCGTGGCTCGACCGTGACGAAGTGATAGACTATGTTTTTAAAAGATATGGAAAAGAACACGTAGCGCTGTTGGGAATGTATTCTACATTTCAATACCGCGCCGTAGTGCGCGAACTCGGAAAAGTATTTGGTTTGCCAAAAGAAGAAATTGACGGGCTGGCCGACCTGAAAACACCCGATGATAAAATTCAGGCCCTGATCCTGAAATATGGAATGCTGATAAAAGGGTTTCCAAATCATGCCTCCATTCATCCCGGTGGAATACTTATTAGTGAAGAGCCCATGAACCAATACTGTACAAGGTTCATGCCGCCAAAGGGATTCGCCACCGCCCAACTGGATATGTTTGTTGCCGAAAGTGTGGGATTATTTAAACTTGATGTTCTTAGTCAGCGCGGTTTGGGACACATCAAAGAAACCCTTCGCCTTATTCGAATGAACCAGGGCATCGATGTAAATATTCGTGAAGTTGAAAAATTTAAAAGAGATGCGAATGTTTGCCAGCAAATAAAAAAAGCAAACTCTATCGGGTGTTTTTACATCGAGTCGCCTGCGATGCGGCAGTTGCTCAAAAAATTGCGTTGCGATGATTACCGAACACTTGTTGCGGCGAGCAGCATCATTCGGCCGGGTGTTGCACAATCGGGGATGATGAAACAATACATTTACCGCTTTCACAACCCCGAAAAATTCGAATACCTGCACCCGATCATGAAAGATCTGCTGGAAGAAACATTCGGGGTGATGGTTTTCCAGGAAGACGTGATCAAAGTGGCGCATGAATTTGCAGGACTCGATCTTGGGGAAGCGGATGTATTAAGAAGGGCGATGTCGGGGAAATACCGTTCTAATAATGAATTTCAGATTATACGCGACAAATTTCTTCTGGGCTGTAAAAATAATGGACACTCCGAGGCGCTGGCGCTTGAAGTGTGGCGGCAGATGGAAAGTTTCGCGGGATATTCTTTTAATAAAGCGCACTCTGCATCATTTGCGGTGGAAAGTTTTCAGAGCCTGTATCTGAAAACTTATTTTCCAAAAGAATTTATGGTTGCCGTAATCAATAATTTCGGCGGATTTTATTCGAGGGAACTTTATTTTTTAGAACTTAGAAAAACCGGTGCGCAAATTCATTTGCCCTGTGTGAACCACAGCGACTATTATACGAATATCAATGGTAATGATGTGTATGCAGGTTTTGTGCACATGAAATCCCTTGAAGTGGCGATGGCTGAAAAAATAATTGAGGAGCGGGAAAAGAATGGACCTTATTTGCACCTGCAGGATTTTATCGAACGCACGAATATTACAAAGGAACAGCTAAATATTCTGGTGAGCATCGGGGCGTTCAGATTTACAGGCAGAGGAAAAAAACAATTATTGTGGGAAGCGAATTTTCTGCAGGCAAAAAATAAAACGCACGTTGCTGCTTCCGATTCTTTATTTGAAGAAGCGCCGATGGATTTCACCTTGCCGGTATTGGTTAACAGGCGACTGGATGATTTGTACGATGAACTCGAAATACTCGATTTTCCCCTTGCAAACCCTTTTGAAATGGTGGATGATGACCCAGAAAAATATACTTATTCAAAGGACCTGGATATCTATTTGGGAAAGATCGTTACGGTGCTGATCTATTTTATAGATTATAAAGTGGTGCCTACGGTAAATAATAGCACGATGTCGTTCGGCACTTTTGTGGATGCAAATTTAGATTGGGTGGATACTGTGCATTTCCCCGACGCATTTAAAAATTATCCGCTTAAAGGCAAGGGTTTTTATAAAGTGACCGGTAAAGTGGTGGATGATTTAGGCGTGAAGAGTATCGAGGTGCATAAGATGTTTAAGGTAAGTTACAAGCAGCGCAGTTATGCTAACCTATAACCGGCATATCGCCCATTTCGACCTCGATACCTTTTTTGTATCGGTGGAATGCAAGAACAACCCAAAATTACTGGGTAAACCCGTGCTTATTGGCGGTAGCGGTGATCGGGGAGTAGTGGCCTCGTGCAGTTATGAGGCGAGGAAATATGGTATCCACAGCGCGATGCCCATGAAAATAGCACGGAGATTGTGTTCGCATGCGATCATTCTTCGCGGCGATTATGAACAATACAGTAAACATTCCGCCCTGGTGACTGATGTGGTGAGAGACAATGTGCCCATGTTTGAAAAATCATCTATCGATGAATTTTATATCGATCTAACGGGAATGGATAAATTTTTTGGATGTTTGCAGTTTACAGCTGAATTAAAAAATAAGGTGGTGAAGGAATCGGGTTTGCCGGTGTCGTGGGGGCTGGCGAGCAATAAACTCATCAGCAAAGTGGCGACCAATGAAATAAAACCCAATGGGCAGATAGAAATTCCTTTTGGCAAAGAAAAAAGTTTTCTTGCCCCACTCAGCATTATGAAAATCCCTGGTATTGGTAAACAAACGGGTTACCAGTTATTAAAAATGGGTGTGGAAACGGTGAAATTGTTGAGTGAGATCCCTATACAGATGTTGCAGAATTTATTGGGTAAAAATGGGTCGGAGCTCTGGCGCCGGGCAAATGGAATTGATGAATCGCCTGTGGTTCCCTACCACGAACAGAAATCCATATCAACAGAAAATACTTTTTCGCAGGATACCATCAATATGGAATTTTTGCACGCCGAATTGGTACGCATGACGGAAAAAATAGGCTTTGAGTTGAGGCAGCAGAATAAACTTACGGGTTGCATCACGGTAAAACTCCGTTATTCCAATTTCGAAACGTTTACCAAACAGGTTTCGATCCCATACACCAATACCGATCATGCTTTGCTGAGTGCAGCCCAGGCATTGTTTGGGTCACTTTATGAAAGAAGGTTGCTTGTACGGCTGGTCGGTATCCGCTTCACTCATCTTGTTCCGGGAAATTACCAGATCAATTTATTTGAAGATACACAGAATATGATCAGTCTTTACCAGGCCATCGATCATGTAAAAAGAAGATTTGGAGAAACGTCCCTTGTCCGCGGGCGTTCTTTATATGACCCGGCAAATAGATAACCATTAACATTGAATGCATAGGCGCCTTTCCATTTCCCGTCGACTAACATACTTTTAACCTAATAGTTCCGATAATGTTTAGGGTTGTATAAAAAGAAGCGGACTTTTGCATAGCGACTGGCTAGTGTGCAAAACTTAACTATGAACAAGGATCTCAGGAAAAAATTCAGTTCGATATCTCCAAAAGCTTACTGGAGAGAAATTCTTGCCGTGCTGATGTTATTACTGGCGATTGTTTTTTTTCGCAATGAAAGAAAAGAATTGCAGGCCATCATACCGCAAATCAGCCAGGCCAATCCGTTATGGTTGATGGCTGGCATAATAATGACCATCATTTATTTTTTTGCGCAGGGAGGCATGTACCGGAAAAGCTTTTCTGCAATCGGACTTTCATTGTCGTGGGGAAATGCTGTTGCATTATTTCTTAAACGAAACCTGATCAGCATATTTCTTCCTGCTGGAGGGGTAAGCGCACTGGCCTATTCACCCGCTCAATTGCGAAAAACAGGATTTAATAAAACACAGGTTCACCAGGCGAGCGGATTATTCGGTTTCGCTGGGTTGCTAACCGTATTTTTAGCGGGCCTTCCGGTAGTTGCATTTATTGTATTACAAAAAAGCGAATTTAAAAATGCTGGTGTTGGATTGATTTCACTAATGATAATAATCGCATTATTATTTTTAGCCGGAAGATCCATTAAACAAAAAGGGCTTGTTTATCAATGGACAGATAAACAATTTCCATCTGTCATTCCATTTTTGGATGAATTATTTTCTGCGAATGTGAGCGCCAAACAATTTTCGGGCGCCGTATTATATTCGCTTGGAGTGGAGCTTTCCGGAATGCTGCACGTGTACCTGGCCATGCTTGCACTTGGTGTTACTCCTTCTTTTGGTGCATCTGCTTCGGCCTATATTATTGCGGTGCTGATGATGGTGGTATCGCCCTTTTTAAGAGGGCTCGGCGCTGTGGAATTATCGATGGTATATGTGCTGGAACAATTCGGGTACAATTCGGCACATGCATTATCAATAACGGTTCTGTATCGCGTATTTGAATTCTGGTTACCACTGATTGCCGGTTTATTTTCATTTGCCTGGAAAGGAAGAAAATTATTTTTAAGACTTGCCCCTGCCGTATTGATCTGCATTCTTGGAATTATAAATATTATTTCGGTGGTTACGCCTCCCATACATCAGCGGTTAAGATTGTTGCGCGAATATCTTCCACTCGGTGCCATACATGCCTCAAACCTTTTGGTATTATTTATTGGATTGATGCTGCTGGTAACATCGGCATTTTTATTCCGCGGTTTGCGAAGCGCATGGATGATCGCGCTGGTGCTTTCTGTTTTTTCTTTGATTGGTCACCTTACAAAAGCATTTGACTGGGAGGAAGCTTCACTTGCATTGATTACGGTGATTGTTTTAATAGCCACTGCTTCACAATATTCTATCCGTAGTAATGCAAAAAGAATGAAGGTGGGCCTAAAAACAGGGTTACTCAGTTTTGTTGCCATGCTGATATTCGGATTTATCAGTTTTTATTTCATAGACAAGCGGCATTTCGGGATTGATTTTTCATGGAAGCAATCTCTGCTCTATACATTTAAGAGTTTTTTACTGGTAGAAGATACTTCGTTGTACCCTGTTACAAGATTCGGTAACGAATTTGTCTGGTTGATCAGGGGGCTGGGGTTTTTTACCTGGGGGTTTTTGTTGTTCTCAATCATTACGCCGCGGTTCAGGCGACAGCCTCCAAAAGATTCTTTCCGTGATAAGGCAAGATTTTTACTCAGTCAGTATGGGAATTCCTCCATGGATTACTTTAAGCTGTACAGGGATAAACTTTTCTTCTTTTCTGATATACACGAAGCGTTTGTTGCCTACCGCGTGGCGAGAGGTTTTGCCGTGGTTTTGGAAGAACCGGTTTGTGCAGAAGAGCACAAAATGGAGGTGTTGGAGGAGTTTGACCGGCACTGCCGGAAAATGGGTTTGAAGCCCGCATTTTACAGGGTGAACGAAAACAGTATTCATTGGTTTAACCAATTAAAGAAACAGAAACTGATGATTGGGCAGGAGGCAATACTGGAAATAAATAATTTTACCCTCGAGGGAAAAGATAAAAAATCGTTGCGAAATGGTTTGAACGCTTTACAGAAAAAAGGGTATGAGATCAATTATTGCACCGGACCGCAAACTGAAGAAATGGTGGCTAAACTAAAGGTGGTTTCTGACGAATGGCTGGAAAGTTATAATAAAGAGGAACTTATTTTTTCGCAGGGATTATTCGATGAAAAAGAAATTGCGCAGCAGGATATTATTGTGCTGAACGATATCGATGGAAACATACAGGCGTTCCTGAACATCATCCCCGATTATACCGAAGATGAAATTACTTACGACCTTATTCGTAAAACCAATAACGCGCCGGGAGCAGCCATGGACGCGCTTATTGTGAAGCTGATAGATTATGCGAAAGCGAAAAAGAAAACATACCTGAACCTTGGCCTCGTGCCCATGTCTGGTATTATAGAACCCGATAACACTGCAGAGCAGATCATAAAACTTGCCGCGGAAAAAATAAAGCGTTTTAATCATTATAAGGGATTGCGCGAGTTCAAAGAGAAATACGCAACTATATGGGAAAATAAATATCTCGTGTACGACAGCGATTTTGATCTTTTGCAACTTCCCATTGCGCTTAATAAAATTATGAAGCCATGATAGGGAGGAATATTTTTTCGTTAATAATGATATTGCCTTTTTTTTCCGGATTTTCACAAACGAACCTACCGTTTAAAGAATGGAATTCTGTAAACCTGAATCCATACGTTTTGTATATCAGTGGTGATGGCGGCTTTAATGAATTTTCAACCGGACTTTGCAACGCGATTCACCGCCGGGGATATTCTGTTGCTGCCGTAAATGCAAAATCGTATTTCTGGAATAAAAAAACGCCCGAAAAAACCACTGCAGATATTACATCCACGCTTGAAAAAAAATTCGTAAACCGGAAAAATCAGCAATTGATTTTGGTGGGTTATTCATTTGGAGCAGATGTTATGCCTTTTATCGTGAACCGTTTACCAGGAGAAATAAAAAATAAATTATTAAGTGTGATATTATTATCGCCTTCTACTTCCACCGATTTCGAAGTGCATTGGACAGACATGTTTAGCAGTAATAGAAAAAGAAGCATGGATGTAATCGCAGAAATGAATAAGATGGAACAATTAAAAACCATCACTATAATCGGGGTGAATGAAAACCATTTCCCGATTGAGGAAATCAGGCTGAAAAATTACACGAATGAAATTTTGCCAGGCGGGCACGATTTTGATGGCAATTCGGAAGAAGTAGCGAAAACCCTAATAAAATATTTTAAATAGCAGCAACCATTCGCAAATGCCTTTCGTAATTTACAGGTAGAAACGCTAAATTTTTAAATAATAAAATTTCCAGGTACAATATTAGCTATTTTACTAATTGCGTAAAGTAGAGCATTGCAGCCCGTTTTGTAATTAACTGATTTTTAGATTGATATTAATCAGGCCTTTTGGTAAATGCGTCTATCATTTCCATTACCACTACTCCATCGTCTGCCGAGCATGGATTCTCTCCCTGGTTTAAAAAATAGGGTACCACTTTTTCAATCATGGGTTGTTGCACGTGCGGCGTTCTTTCGAAAGTAAGTTCTTCCTGCTGACCGTTTTTTATAATAAATAGTTTATCGATCTTAAATATGCTGAAACTTATCGTGCCTTCGGTTCCGATTATCCTACAATTTTCTGTTGCCTCAATTTCCGGCGCAACGAACGACCAAAGTCCATTCATTACAATCCCATTTTTAAACGATGCTGTTCCTGCGACGGTATCATCAGTCTTGTAATAACCGCCCTGGTTAAGCGATATTCCTTTTGTAAACTGGGGCTTTCCGAAATAATAATATATCAGGTCGAGCTGGTGAGGTGCAAGGTCGTGGAAGTAGCCACCACCGCTGGTTGCAGGGTCGAGCCGCCAGTTGCCTTCCTTCAGCTCAAAACCCTTTTGTGATACCGGTTGTAACAATTGCAACTGAACAAATTGAACCCTGCCAATATGTTTTTCGTCCAGTAATTGTTTTATCTTTTTAAATAGTGGAAGTTGTCGCCTGTAATGTGCCACGCACAATTTTATACCCAGTTTTATTGAGGCTTCGCTGATTCTTTTGGCTGATGCACCATCTGTGGTCATTGGTTTTTCAACATATACTGGTTTGCCGGCTTTCAGTGCCGCGATCGCATATTCTTCGTGTGAAGAAGGGGGAGTTGCAATGTAGATTGCATTTACATTTGGATCATTTATCAATGCATCTGCATTTGTGTACCATGTAGGAACATGATGCCGTTTTGCATAATCGGTGGCCTTCTCCGCGTTACGTCGCATTACGGCCTGCAAATGCGAATTCTTTATATTATTAAATGCAGGTCCGCTTTTAATTTCTGTTACATCACCACATCCAATAATGCCCCAGCTTATTTTACTCATAATATACAATTAAATATTTCCCATTGGCGGGTTAGTGAATCCCGATTTTCCCGTTTCAACCCTTGCCGCATATCGTTTTAAAAAGAATCATTACCAAAAATATTCATAGTAAAATCGTACCAGCCGAAACCCGGGGCTTTCAAAGGAAAGGAGATTCGTTCATCTGTTTTTAGATGCGTTGTGTTTGCTGCGTCTTTTAATTCAACCGTGATGTAATTAAGGTTACGTCTATCGGCTTTTACAAATGGTAGGCCTGTATTAAATAAAAGATGGGTTTGGGTGTTTGTCGTTATTAGTGCGGCCTTATTTATTTTCTTCCCAGTATTTTTTGTGCGTTGGAGTAATAAATTTTTTTAAGCGTGTTATCTGTCAATTGCAAACCGTAAAGCGCCCAGTGATAATTAAAATTATTGTAGTCGTAAAAATGCTCATCGCCCGATTCTAGTATGCGGTAGGTAATGCGATACATTTCTTCAGTGGCTCCCATGTCGGTTCCATACACGATCCGGTCGCTGTACTTTTCTAAAAATGTGTGAGCGAATTTTGGTATAGGCGCAATTTCACCATACCTCGCAGCAACATCTGCATATAGATTTGAATATTTATCAAATAGTTTTCCGATCTGGGTAAGGTCGGAGCAGGTGTTTGCAAGATGGCAGGCGATGAAGGTAGTTGTTGGATTATCTCTTACGGCGTTTTCCAAAGTTTGTACCAGTTCATCGTGGTTAAGTTTTCCTTTTACGGTCATGTCCACCTTCCATCTCCCCGCGTTCATCATTCCATCATTTTTTGCATCGGCGGGAAGGTACATCCACGCATCTTCGCTCACATGAATACTGATGGGCATTTTAAGTTCCGCACATTTTTGCAGCAGTGGTTTCAATCGTGGATCATCAATGTGAATTCCATATCCGGGGGTTGGGAGGGAATACAATTCCCCCGAACCCTTATCTCCCAATTCTCCCACGCCCACTGCGCCCTTCTTATAACATCTTTCCAGTTCGGCCACTGCACGATCTGACCATCCTGGTTGGTCGGCACCGGTATAATCGAACCCGCACCAAATTAAAAAGCGATCCTTATGTCCGGCGTACTTTGCAACAACAGAATCGAATTTTTTACCGGTGGCATAGCTAAGGATCATTGACTTTGCAATGCCACATTTATCCATCAGTTTTACCCGGTCATCCGCGCTCAGATCATCATCATCGTGACTATGCATGTCGTAGGCAGGGTACTTTGCTTTTTCAATATTCGAAACGGGTACTTTGTAAATCGATATCGGATGAAAATCTTTCAGTTTGATGGTATCTATGTTCTGGGCCAGCAAGGAAAGGCTCAAAAAGTATAAAACTGTAAAGCAAAGATGTTTCAAATTGTAAAATTTAGATGTTTAACAAATGTAATTAAACACCTCAATAATCGTATAATTTAATTTTGAGTCCGAAGTGCCTTTTTTCTCATCAAATAAACGATGGTTTCGAAAACAAATAATCAAAATTAGAAAATTACGAAGCGATCACAGGTATGCTGAAAAAGTCAACACCCAAGGAAGACAGTCAATGCGTGTGATATGGAAGTGGAGGGGAGAGTATGAAAGGAATTTTCTCACTAATGTGGAAAAAGATACTTTGACAACTCTTATAAGGACCTGGTTGTTTTTTTTGCCGGTAAAAAGATCTGTATAAAAGAATTAAAGAAATTAGGGACATGATTGAAATAAAGAAAAAACAGATGCTGACAACAGCTGAATACCTCGTTAAATTTTCTCTGCGCCTCGCGGTACTGTATGTTTTTTACCGCGAGATGTTGCAGTTGAAAACCCGAAGTTCGTTTCACTTTGTAAATAATCTTCGTTCAATTTTAACCATTGAAATCATCCGAACTTTTTGATTGTGGTATTGTTGGGAGTGAAATCATCCTCTGAGCGTAGGTTGCCAATTCAGGAAATTAGTTGTTGATATGCATGACGGCAATATAAATAACGTAAGATCTTACCGGACACAAATTTAATATTCTGATCAATGGAGCAAAGTGCTGGTTTTATCACCCAACCATATGGCCAGATAGAATTGTATGTAGTTTGCGGGAATTTTGCAGACTATATGGTAAAGACTCTGCGCTTCAAATCAAATTCCGTCTCTGAAAATTCCGTGCACTCCGGATTTTTATTTAAAAGTCACAACATTGTTATTCATTTTTTGCCAGTTAAATACCTGGTTAAACTTAACAGTTATTTGTGAGCGTTGGTTTAATATTTTCGCATTTTTTAAATTAAAACTTTCATAATTTCAATTACTTATCACCTTACTTATGAGAAAAATCTACCTGGCAATACTTTGTTGTTGCTGCATGCATGGCTTCACTCAGATGTCATTAAAAGGGTTGGTTAGGGATACAAATGAAAATAAACCCCTCGCAAATGCGGTTATCAGTCTGGTCACTCAATCAGATTCCACCTTGGTAAAATTTACAAGATCAAAAGCCGACGGGTCGTTCCAAATAAATAATATACCGCCTGGGAAATGTTTTGTGTTGATCACCTATCCCGGTTATGCGGATTATGTAGATACTATAAAAAATGATGCTTCAAACCATACAGATATTGGTAACCTGCCGATGATAAGAAAGAGTCAATTGCTGGAAGAGGTGATCGTGAGACAGAAAATAGCGGCCATCCGGATGAAGGGCGATACCCTCGCCTACCGTGCGGATAGTTTTGCAACCCGGCAGGGCGCAACTGTGGAAGACCTGCTTAAAAAATTGCCGGGAATACAGGTGGACAGGAGTGGAAAAATCACCGCACAGGGAAAACAGGTAAATAAGGTTTTGGTAGATGGGGAAGAATTTTTTTCCGATGATCCGGCTGTAGTGACTAAGGGTCTCCCGGCCGATGCTGTAAAGGAAGTGCAGGTATTCGATAAAAAATCCGACCAGGCAGAATTTACAGGTATAGACGATGGTAAAGGTTCGCGAACGATAAACCTTACGTTAAAGGACGACCGCAAAAAAGGATATTTTGGCAAGGCTCAACTTGGTGGCGGAACCAGGGAGACTTTCGACAATAGTTTAATGCTGAATGCATTTAAGGGGAAGCGGAAATTCTCGGTTTTCGGCATCATGTCTAATACTGGAAGGGATGGACTGGATTGGCAGGAGAGTCAACGCTTTGGAGGGGGCAACGGTTTTGAATACGACGAAGACCTTGGTGACTT
>JBDTMM010000038.1:0-10848 GCA_039934275.1 Flavitalea sp.
CGGGTAATTCTAATACCGGTATGTGGTATATATTTACCTGATGAATTGATTATCTGATATCTGTGAGGCGTACTGTTAAATGGTGGAGTATAATCCTCAACGACTTCGACACAAAAATCCACGCTATGTTCACGTGACCTATCCCATTGTTCCGGGGGCAGAACAAACCATCGGCACAATTCAATGCCTCGCAATTTGGGTTTTATATCCAGGGGAGTTCAAAATTCAGTAACAAATCAAGCAAATTCCATATTGAAAACGATAAACAGAAGCAGTGGAAACATGAAGAGAAAACTTTACACCGGGAAAAACACCATGGATGCTGAATTTCGCTTATCCATTCAAGAGACAGGTAGTATTCAGGTAATTGCTTAATTAGTGCAGCGCCCATCTCAAAAAAACCGGAAGAGCCTTTGCCCAGGAAAGTATGTCGTGTTTTCCATCGGCCATTTGCATGTAGAATATTTCCCGGCCTTCACGATAACCTTTACGAGTGAGTTCACGCATTACATCGATGGTATCATCAATAGCATCTATCACGCCGTTTTTGTTTCTATCCTCGGATTCATCGAGCTCGCCACATTCAAAAAAAAACTTCATGCCTTCGTGATAAACACCGTTGCGTATTTGCTTGTGCATTAAGCGGTGTTTTGCATCGCTGTAATTTTTATCTTTCATATCCAGCGACCTCCACCAAAATGAACCGGAAAATACGCCCACCCTGGAGAATATTTCAGGATGGTTCCACGCTATGTCGAGTGCGGTGAGTCCACCCAATGAAAATCCTGCAAACATTTTCTCTTTCCAGTGAACGGGCTCGAACCTGCTTTCAATTAGAGGCAATAATTCAGATATAATAAATTGCTCGTATAGCGGAGCCCTTGCCCCACGACCGAGATAATCCGTTGAAGAACTCATGCCGTATTCGTTCCTTCTGTCTTCGCCGCAATGAATGCCCACTACAAGCGCAGGTTCCAATGCATCCTTGTTATCAAGACCTGAAAGTATAGCAGCGAAATCCATTTTTACAAGGTCCTGGCCATCGTTCACCAGCAAAAGGTTCCAGGTATTCGACGAATTGGATGCCTCGGTATGGTAAAAATCTATTCTTACAATTCGGTCGAGATACACTGATGGAAGTTCTATTGACGCTATCCTCAACTGTTCACTTTCACTGTGTTCCATCAATTGTTTTTCCATAATTCAACAAGGTTAATTGGTAGGGGTAAAGGTGCAATATTCAATTTTTTTATTCAACCTCCTTCCGATAAATTTGGTTCTACCTCCTCTGCACAAAAATTTCATACCACAATTTTCCAAAATCATGAAAAAGATAGGCATTCTGTTTGGACAGGAAAGAAGTTTCCCGATGGCGTTCATCGAGCGTATCAATAACAAAAATATCGATGGAATTATTGCAGAACCAGCGAGAATTGACAAAGTAGTGCAGGGTGCTGCAGATGAATATGCGGTAATAGTGGACCGGATTTCGCAGGATGTTCCGTTTTACAGGGCCTACCTTAAAAATGCAGCTGTCTGTGGTACTGCCGTCATCAACAACCCTTTCTGGTGGAGCGCAGATGAAAAATTCTTCAATAACTGCCTTACTGTTAAGATCGGAGTACCCGTTCCGAAAACAGTGCTGCTGCCTTCGCGAGAGGTACCCACTGATACTTCGGATCAATCGTTCAGCAATCTCGCCTACCCGCTCGATTGGCAGAGTATTTTTGATTACGTGGGATTTCCAGCATATATGAAACCCTTCGCAGGCGGGGGCTGGAAAAATGTATACAGGCTCACCGACATAGATGACTTTTACCACAAACACGGCGAAACCGGCCAGTTGGTAATGTTGTTACAGGAAGAAATTGTTTTTGAAGAATACTACAGGTGTTATTGCATCGGGGGAAAGTATGTGCGAATCATGAACTACGAACCGCGTAATCCGCATCACCTCCGCTATCAGAGTAATTTCAATCCAAGCGCCGAAAGGCTCAGGCAAATGGAAGAGATCGTATTGAGAATAAATAAATATCTCGGTTACGATTTCAATACGGTTGAACTTGCCGTAAAAGACGGAATTCCATATGCCATCGACTTTTGTAACCCCGCACCCGATGCGGAACGAGCGGGCGTAGGCGAAAGCAATTTTGAATGGGTTGTGGAAACTGCAGCCACCTACGCCATCGAACGGGCCATGAGCCAGGAAAAAGGCAAGGACAACCTTACCTGGGGAGAATTTGTAAAGAAAGCTGTATTACATCAATCTTTAACTTAATGGGCAGTATCAACAATCAGCACTTCACGCTGGGTATTGAAGAAGAGTACATGGTGGTGGATCCCGAAAGCCGGCACCTCAAGAGCCATGAACAGAAGATAGTGCTGGAAGGGCAGCGCGTGATCAAAGACAAAGTGAAAGCTGAAATGCACCAGGCTGTGGTTGAAGTGGGCACAGACATTTGCCAGGACGTTGACGAAGCCTTTAAGGACGTATCCAATCTCAGGAGAACCATTTCGACCATAGCCGAAAGTCTGGGCCTGTGGGTAGGCGCTTCTGGAACGCACCCGTTCAGTCATTGGGAAAGCCAGATGATCACGGATCACGTGCGTTACAGCGAAATAGTGAACGAATTACAAGAAGCTGCGCGTAGTAACCTCATTTTCGGATTGCATGTGCACGTAGGCATGGCCGATAGACGGATGGCCAATCATATTGCTAATTCGACAAGGTATTTTCTTCCGCATATTTACGCCCTCAGCACCAACTCTCCTTTCTGGGAAGGAAGGCTGACTGGTTATAAATCGTACCGTACAAAAATTTTTGACAAATTTCCACGCACAGGTATACCCGAAGCTTTTGAAAGCATTGAAGCCTACGATAGTTATATCAAGCTGTTGGTAAAAACAAATTGCATAGACAACGCAAAAAAGATCTGGTGGGACCTTCGGGTGCATCCGTTTTTTAATACGGTTGAATTCAGAATATGCGATGTACCGATGACCGTTTCTGAAACGGTGGCCATCGCTGCACTTTTCCAGGCGGTGTGCGCCAAAATCTATAAACTGCACGCGCAGAATTTAAATTTCATACAATATCCGCGCACACTTATAAATGAAAATAAGTGGCGCGCAAGCAGGTATGGCATAGATGGCCGTTTGATTGATTTTGGAAAAGAAGAAGAAGTAAGTGCAAGGGTTTTAATAAATGAACTGCTCGAATTTGTGGATGATGTTGTAGATCAGTTAGGAAGCCGTTATGCAATTAGTTATGTAAGCAGAATGCTTGAGAATGGAACTGGCGCAGACAGACAGTTAAAAGTTTTTGAAGATACTGGCAGCCTGATTTCCGTTGTGGATTATATACACGGGCAGTTCCTCGAATAACCATTAAATGAATTTATGTGTCAGAAGATTTAGAAATTGCTACAGGAACCAAAGAGCAACAATATCTTTCCCTGTTGCCACAAATTGAAGCGGTGATTAATGGAGAAAGTGACCTCATCGCCAATCTTGCAAATATATCGGCGTGCCTTCACTATCAGTTCCGCTGGTTGTGGGTAGGATTTTATCTGGTAAAAGAAAATGATTTGGTGCTGGGCCCTTTTCAGGGTCCGCTCGCTTGCACAAGAATAAAAAAAGGAAAGGGTGTTTGCGGAAAAGCATGGGAAGAAATGCATACTGTCATCGTTCCCGATGTAAATATTTTTCCCGGGCATATTGCCTGTTCGAGCCTTTCCGTATCAGAAATTGTAGTGCCCATAATAAAAGATAACGAGGTAATTGCCGTACTAGATTGCGATAGTGAGCAACACTCCCACTTCGATAAAATTGACCAGCTGTTCCTTGAAGAATTGGTGAGTATGATTAAGTTTTGATTTATTGATGGTTTCATTAAAGGAATGGTCACGCGAAGTCGCAAAGTGAACGCAACGACGCAGCGAGTTGATACCATTGTACCTTTGCTACTTCGCGTGAAACCTCTCCCTTTGCAAGAAACCATTCAATTGCGTACTTTTGCACCTATGCCCGGCATTAAAAAAGAAAAGATTCGTGTGGCCATTCTTGATCTGAACGAGGGCCATCCAAACCAGGGAATACGCTGCATTCGCGAAATACTCACCGCATACGCCCATCATAATCATATTCCGCTCGAATATGATCATTTCGACGTGCGCCTATTAAAACAGGTACCCAAACTTGAATATGATATATACATTTCAAGCGGCGGACCCGGCTCTCCGCTCGAAAGCGAAGGAACGGAATGGGAGAAAATATATTTCGAGTGGATACAAGACTTGGTTGACTACAATAACAACTTGGCTAACCTCGATAAAAAAAATGTACTATTCATTTGTCATTCTTTTCAGCTTGCCTGCAGGTTTTTCGAAGTGGGACAGGTTTCGAAAAGAAAGTCCACTTCCTTCGGGGTGTTTCCCATTCATGTTATGAAGGAAGGAAAAAATGAACCTGTATTCCAGGGATTGAAGGAAACTTTTTATGCGGTGGACAGCAGGGACTATCAGGTAATAGAACCACGACAGGAGCAGTTGGAAAGAATTGGAGGTACGATACTCGCCATCGAAAAAGAACGCCCGCATATTCCGCTGAAAAGAGCTGTGATGGCGATTAGGTTTAATGAATACATGTTGGGTACACAGTTCCATCCGGAGGCTGATCCCACCGGCATGAGCATGTACCTGCTTCGCGTGGATAAAAAAAACATGGTAATAGATATTCATGGAATTGCAAAATGGCAATCGATGATAGAACAGTTGAACGATCCTGACAAGATCAAGTGGACCTACGCACATGTTATTCCAAACTTCCTCGACCAGGCGCTTTCAGATTAAATTCACTTCAGGTTTTTTATCGGTTGTATATTCCTGTTAGTACTGCCCGAAAGGTCTTTCAGAAATCCCCGCACATCCATAAAATCCCCGGTATAAAAACGCGCTGATGAAATATGTCCGCCAACTTTTATGGTGACCGATGAGGATGGCAATGCTTTGAATATGTCTTCATCGGTGTGATCGTCGCCTATTGCCATAATAAAATCATATTCCTTTTCCTGTATATAGTTCAATACTGCCTTTCCTTTATTGATCTCGATATTTTTTATTTCCACTATTTTATTTCCCGGCAGCAATTGCAATCCTTTGTCTTCTACGAGATATCTTAATGTATTCATTAGTTCATTGGTACGAAGTTCACCAAGGCTCTCTTCCACTCTCCTATAGTGCCATACCAGTGAAAAATCCTTTTCTTCGATAAATGCACCCGGGGTTTTGTCGGTAAATGATTCCAGCACGGGAAAGAAATCTTTTTTCCAAACAGCACTTAGGCCGGGAACGCTTATCCAATTGCTCCCGCGCATTTTCAACCAGGCTCCGTGTTCGGAGATCATATCGATATTGTTCGACCCAAACCATTTTTCCAGTGTTTTGGGATCACGGCCGCTGACGATAACGATGCGGTTGTTACTGTCGGCAGTAAGTTGTGTAAGCAGGTTGTATACTTCTTCATCTGGTGAAGCAAGGTCGATATTGGTTTGGAAACCCACAAGCGTTCCGTCATAATCAAGGATTATTAAACGGTTGCCCGCGCCAACATAAGCTCTTTTAATATTTTCCCTGGTAGAATGACTCAGTCGTTTTGCATACATAGAAAGTTGCATTTGTTTTACTTCTTTCAGGCGATCCATAAACAGCTTCACCCAGTGCGAAGTATTGAATTTTTTTACAAGCGCCTTCATCATTTTCATTCTGCGAACCTGCTCGCCACGAGGCATATTGATCGCTTCGCGAATGGCATTTGCCATCGACACTACGTTGTTTGGATTTACATGGATGGCATCTACCAATTCTTTCGACGCACCGGCCATTTC
Organism: Flavitalea sp.; assembly: GCA_039934275.1. Taxonomy (GTDB): domain Bacteria; phylum Bacteroidota; class Bacteroidia; order Chitinophagales; family Chitinophagaceae; genus Flavitalea. The sequence goes on from JBDTMM010000038.1 coordinate 5,885, forward strand.
ACTAAGAATAAGCACGCCATCATTATGCACCCGGCTCGCAACGTATTCTTTGCACACCAGATTCATACCATCCCTCATTGGCGTTACCAGGCAAATATCCGCTTTTGTATACAAGGCAGAAAGTTCATCTACCGGAAAGGAGCGGTAAAAATAAGATACCGGCTGCCAGTCGAGCGTCCGGTAGCGCGCATTGATGCTTCCCACCACCTTATCAATTTCATCGCGCAGTTCTTTGTATTGCGGAACATTGTCGCGGGAAGGCACTACTATCATATATAGCACCGTGTTCGTCATTAGTTCGGGGTTGGTCTGCAACAACATTTCAAATGCCTGTAGCCGCTGCAAAATTCCTTTAGTATAATCCAGCCTGTCTATCGAAAGGATCACTTTTATGCTCTGAAAGCTATTTTCAAGTATCTGCAGGTTATCCTTAACGATAGGCGTATCGACCAGCATTTCAAACTTTTCGCTGTCTATACCCATGGGGAAACTGTCTACCACGATCGTACGATTATTATAACTCACTTCATTTGAGGAAGAAACCACCGAGGAAACCAATCTTCTCGCTGAGTACACAAAATGTCGCGCATCGTCCATAGTGTGCATACCTATAAGGTCGGCCCCGAGCATTCCTTCCAATAATTCTACTCTCCAGGGTATCAAACGGTAAAGCTCATACGAAGGAAAGGGTATATGTTGAAAATACCCTATGGTGATGTCGGGAAGTACCGCCCTGATCAAACCCGGCAACAATAATAATTGATAGTCATGTATCCATATAACGTCGCCTGCTTCTGCAATATCGATTACGGCATCGCGGAACTTCTGATTCACCTTTAAATAACAATCCCAATATGCCTGCTGGTACCTGGCGTAAGTGGGCATATAATGGAACACTGGCCAAAGCATTTCATTCGAAAATCCTTCGTAATAGTTATTTATCTGATCCTGAGTTAAAAAAACGGGTTTGAGATTTTTTTCATCGAGTTCCTCAGTGATTTTTTTCCTTGCATCGGCATCGGTAACATCCATTCCGGGCCAGCCCACCCAAACATTACCCGACTGCTGGTATATGGAACCCAGGCCCGTTGCCAAACCACCCTCACTTTGCACAAAGGAATACTCTCCATTGTTTTCAAGAAGTTTAACCGGAAGTCTATTAGAAACAATTATTGTTTTATTCATATGGATGGTTCATTATTAGACTTCTATGAATACTAATAAGCATACCAAAGATTTGCGCATGACAGAACAGGAAACCAGATTTTCAACCGGATGAGGGTTAAATCAGGCTACTATGTCAGGGGATGTAGAAAAGTTTCCCCAACAATTTACAAAATGTTTTTATGTGATATTAGATAAAGGGAGATGTCCATGGCAAGCTATTTTAATATGCATAAGTGAACTACCCACTATTATTAAAATTAAAAATGAACTATCATGGGAAACATCTTGTATTTAATAGCAGTAATTCTTGTAATTGGATGGGCTGTTGGATTTTTAGGAGGGTACACATCAAATGGATTGATACACATCCTCCTGGTAATTGCCGTAATTGCCGTTATACTGAGATTGATCCGTGGTTCAGGAGTGTAACACTTTATAAATAAATATCATTAACCCCTGATAGCAGGGGTTTTTTTATGTGACAGATATTCGGATTTAGGTTTTACATTTAAGGCTCACTTTTAAATATTACGATGCGAATTCAATGCTGGTCCGTTGGTAAACCGAATGAAAAATTCATTGAAGAAGGCGTAGCGGAATTCACAAAAAGGGTATTAAACTATTTTCCAATAGCCTGGAAAATTATACCACCACTGAAAAATGCAGCTTCACTTAGTGAGGATATATTAAAAAAGAAAGAAGGTGAAGTAATATTAAAAATGCTCGCAGATTCAGATTGTCTGATAACACTTGACGAAAAAGGAAGGTTGTTCAGCTCGCCGCAACTAGCCACATTCATTCAGTCCAAAGCAAATGAAAGTACACGGGAACTGATATTTTTAATTGGGGGTGCATACGGAATTGATGCCGATGTCATTAAAAGAGCCAATCAGTCATGGTCACTCTCGGCGCTTACTTTTCCTCATCAGCTGGTGCGGTTGATCCTTGTCGAACAGTTATATCGCGCCTGCAGTATTTTGCGCAATGAGCGTTACCACCATAACTGATACGCACTCATAACTCTTACCTTTATAAAAAAAGTCTCTTGAGTACCATTATTATCATTGTCATAACCTGCCTGGTATCTGTTGCTGCGCTCAACAACAACAGGGTTTTAAACGAACTGATATTTTACACACCTAGCGTTACTGATAACAAACAGTGGTACAGGTTCTTTACCAGCGGATTTATCCATGGAGATTATATGCACCTCGCATTCAATATGTATGCACTGTATTTGTTTGGAAGTAACGTGGAAGGATCGTTCATTGAAATTTTCGGAGCGAAGGGAAACCTGATCTATTTGCTCATGTATTTATCGGCGCTGTTCTTTTCATTGCTACCCACCTTCATGCGGCACAGGAACGATGCCTCTTACAGCAGTCTCGGTGCTTCTGGTGCAGTGTCGGCGGTAATCTTTGCAAACATATTGCTCATGCCTCTACAAGGTATCGGCCTCGTATTTATTCCCGGCATTTTTATTCCCGGATTTCTTTTTGGATTTATCTATCTCATTTTTTCTTCATACCTAGACAGGAAAGGGGGCGGAAACATTAATCATTCCGCGCACATCTGGGGCGCATTGTATGGGATGGCTTTCCTCATAGTGGTCTCTTTTGCATTATCGGATTATCCGGTGCTTACTGAATTTATATCTAAGATCAGGGGATACATCACACATTTTTAAGTGTGGCGGATGCGCAGAACATTTGTCGTATTTTCCTTTACTCGAAACCGATCATCTATGCGCAATCCCACTATCCAGCAAATGCGCTGGCCCGATTCCAGCACCCAAACATTTTCTTTTTGGGTGGCAGATAATTTCCGATCGGTAAGGTAGCGGGAAATTTTTTTCTTTTTATGCATACCCAGCGGGTAAAAATAATCACCAGCCTTATATTTTCTTAGAATTAAGGGAAATGACAACTCACGACTATCTGTATACGCAAAAGAAGAATCCGCATCTATTTTAATATCTTTTGCAGGTAAAGTCTTTAACTCTATTGATCCTCCGGGATATTTTAGGTGAACGTCTCCTTCTGCTATTAAAATATGACCGGAATCTGCGGAATTTTTATCGGCAATGATCAGCCATTTACGGTTCCGTATAATCCTGTGAGTGGTCGATTGGACGAATTTCGATTGTCCGGCATCAAGTAGCCGTATAACGTCGTTTACCTGTGAAGAAGTAAATCGATAATTTTTGATGATCTCGTAAAGGACAGTGCCAAGTGGTTTTGTTTGTTTCAGTTTCAGCACAGGAATGTGGGCTTCCTTTCCTTTTTGTTCAATCAGGTTTTTTTTATGGAAATAAATTGCCCGATTATACAATTGTTCAACCTCATTAAAACGGCTTATATTTTCTGCGAGATTTTTTTCCACTTCAGGATACACCTTTGCAACCATAGGAATAATAGTATTCCGAAAATAATTGCGAGTGTATTTGTCCGAACTATTCGATTCGTCTTCTCTCCATTTTAACTGGTGCCGATTTGCAAAAGCAAGAATGTCTTCCTTTGTAAATGGCAATAGTGGTCTGATGATCTTATTTTGTTTGGGCAGTATGCCGTGCAATCCCTTTATACCGGTGCCCCTGAAAAAATTCATGAGCATCGTTTCTATATTATCTCCTTCGTGATGCGCGGTGAGCAGCCAATTTCTTTCACCGGTTAATAATTCATCGAACCATTGATAGCGCAATTGTCTTGCGGCAACCTGTATGGATATTTTATTATTATCCGCATACCCCCTGGTATCGGCTATTTTAACGTGGATGGGCACCCGATATTTTTCAGCTATGTCTCTTACGAGCATTTCATCGGCTTGGCTTTCTTTTTCTCTTAGCTGGAAGTTTACATGCGCTATTTCAAAAAGATAACCCGATTGTGCCAGCAATTCACAGAGTGATACTGAATCCACGCCACCGCTAACCGCCACCAGCAATAACTCGTTAGTAGCGAACAACTGATTTGTTCTTACGTGTTCATTAAAATGGATCTCGTTGAGCAAGGGTAAATATTAATCTGTTATTTCTTGGTATGCCATTACCAGTTCGTTCATGGCGTGTTTGTCGCCCACAGCCCTGGCTGCTTCAATTCCCTTCTGGTACCACTGAACCGCCAAACCAACATCACCCATTCTTTCGAGCAATTTTGCAAGATGATAATAAGAGCCGATATATTTCGGATCGCGGTCGAGTATGGATTCAAAAAGTGTTCTTGCACCAATATCATCGCCGATTTTTATGTATTCAAGGGCAAGTGCGTGCTGAAGGAAGGCATCGGAAGGGCTTACACCCAAAAAGGCTATCAATTTCGCAATTCTGTCCATATTATTGTGATGCTGTTATCTTTGCCACACCAAATTAAACCACAAAAGAAATGAAGATATTAGTTTGTATCAGCAAAACCCCCGATACCACCGCAAAAATAGCCTTCACCGATAACAATACGAAATTCGCTGAAGCAGGAGTGCAGTGGATCATTAATCCTTATGATGAATGGTACGCATTGGTTCGCGCCATTGAATTGAAAGAAAAAAACCCCAACACCATTATTCACCTCGTTTGCGTGGGAACCGCCGATGTGGAACCCATCATCCGTAAGGCGTTAGCGCTTGGCGGCGATGAAGCCTACCGCGTAAACGCGAGTTCTACCGACACCTATTACATTTCTGCACAAATCGCAGAAATTGCAAAGCAGGGAAATTATGACCTTATTTTCACCGGAAAAGAAACCATCGACTACAATAGCTCATCTGTTGGCGGCATGGTGGCAGAACTGCTCGATATTCCTTTT
>JBDTMM010000039.1:0-10744 GCA_039934275.1 Flavitalea sp.
ACCCCTGTAACGGTTAACCGGAGTGAATCGTCGGCTCTTACAATTTTCCCTATTGGATTTGTTTTTCCAAAAAACTTCTCGGCAGTTTCTTCTGAAAGCACTACAGATAGTTTATCGCGAAACGCAGTTTCGGCATTACCATACTTGAAGGGGAAACTGAAAACCTTAAAATATCCTGTGTCCACAAAATCGGTGCTTTCCTGCAATTCTTTCTCGCCATATTTTATCCACGGATAATAATTGCTGAATGTGCGTGCCCGCTTCTACTTCCGGACATTGTTTTACTATTTCGCCAAGCAGGGGATAGGGTGTCAATGAATAACTCCCGCCGTCTGCTCCCTTAGTTTTCAAATAGAACATCTGATCAATATCTTCCTGGTTATTGTTCGCAGAAATATATTGATACACCAGCAGCGAAAGTGCGAACACACTTGCCAACCCGGTTGACAAACCAACAATATTAATGATGCTGAAAGTTTTATTTTTCAGCAGTTGTCTAAAGGCAGTTTTTAAATAATTTGTAAACATGCTGACAGATTTCCACCAAAAAAATGCCGGAACCTGATCCGTTATAAATCAATGCGTTCCATTTAATAAAAGGGATTAAAGTGAACGTTTTCGATACAATGGCCGTACGCTTTGCGCCCTACATATTACGGCGATACTGGCCGCCGACTTCATATAACGCATGGGTGATTTGTCCAAGTGAACAATACCTTACTGTTTCCATGAGCACTGCAAAAATATTTTCATTTTTTACTGCAGCGTGTTGTAATTTTTTCAGAGCCGCTTTGCTTTTTGCTTCATTTCTTTTGGTGAAGGCACGCAAATTATTTATTTGCTGATTTTTTTCTTCGATGGTACTTCTGATCACTTCGCCGGGAATAATGGTAGGGGACCCTTTTTTATTAAGAAATGTATTTACCCCAATTATAGGAAGTTCACCTGAGTGTTTCATGCTTTCGTATTGCAAACTTTCTTCCTGGATCTTATTGCGCTGGTATATTCTTTCCATTGCACCGAGTACGCCGCCACGATCGGAAATGCGTTCAAATTCAGAAAGAACTGCTGCCTCTACCAGATCTGTAATTTCCTCGGTAAGAAATGAACCCTGCATGGGGTTTTCATTTTTTGTGGTGCCAAGTTCGCGGTTGATGACTAATTGAATGGCCATGGCCCTGCGAACGGATTCTTCTGTGGGTGTGGTGATCGCTTCGTCGTAGGCGTTAGTATGCAGGCTGTTGCAATTGTCATAGATAGCATATAGTGCCTGGAGCGTTGTTCGTATATCGTTGAAATCTATTTCCTGCGCGTGAAGGCTGCGTCCGCTGGTTTGTATGTGATATTTTAATTTCTGGCTTCGTTCATTTCCCTTGTAAAGGTATTTAATGGCTTTTGCCCAGATGCGACGCGCAACACGGCCGATGACACTGTATTCGGCATCCATCCCGTTACTGAAAAAGAAACTGAGGTTTGGAGCGAATTCATCAATGTTCATCCCCCTGTTCAGATAATATTCGAGATAGGTAAATCCATTTGAAAGTGTAAATGCCAGTTGCGTGATGGGGTTGGCACCTGCTTCTGCAATGTGATAGCCGCTAATACTGACGCTGTAAAAATTCCTAATATTATTATCGATAAAATACTGCTGCACGTCGCCCATTAACTTTAGCGCAAATTCTGTACTGAAAATGCAGGTATTCTGCGCCTGGTCTTCTTTTAAAATATCTGCCTGCACGGTTCCGCGCACAAGCGAGAGTGCCTTGTTTTTTATGGATGTATAAATTTCAGCATCCAGAACTTCTTCCCCACTCAGCCCCACTAAACCCAGTCCTAAAATATTTTTATTGACGGCGATGCCCGTCTTTTTTTTGGCAATCATTTTCACCTTGTCCCACAAATTATTTTCAGTAATATATAATTCACACTGCTGGTCGATAGCGGCATTTAAAAAAAATGCGAGCATCATTGGCGCGGGGCCGTTGATGGTCATGCTTACAGAAGTTTTTTCGGCACAAAGGTCAAATCCGCTGTATAGTTTTTTTGCGTCATCAACGGTGGCAACGCTAACGCCGGCGTTGCCGATTTTCCCGAATATATCAGGTCGTTCGTCGGGGTCTTCACCATATAGTGTAACGCTGTCAAATGCAGTAGAGAGGCGGCTTGCGGGCTGTCCGGCACTTAAATAATGAAAGCGTTTATTGGTGCGTTCTGGGCCGCCTTCACCGGCAAACATTCTTGTGGGATCTTCGCCTTCGCGTTTTAATTCGAACACGCCGGCGGTGTAAGGGAATTTTCCGGGAAGGTTTTCCTGCAGCTGCCAGCGTAATATGTCGCCCCAATCTTTATATTTTGGAAGAATAACTTTTGGGATCTTTATTCCCGAAAGTGTTGTGGTAACAAATTCTTTTTTTATCACTTTGTCGCGAACATGATATTCGAAAAAATCGCTGCTGTATTTTTTTTGCAGCGAAGGCCATTCACTGATTAGTTTCCTGCACTGTTCATCGATTAAAATTGCATCAATCCTTTTTTCAATTTCAATAAATGCGGTGCTGTTTTTTTCGAATAATTTCTTTGAACCTTCCAGTTTATAAAGATCACTGGCAAGTTTGCATTGATCTTCTACCCACTTATCGTACTGGTGATTATTGTCAACTATTTCAGATAAATAACGAACGCGTTTCGGCGGTATAATAGCCTCGGTTTCTTCACTTATTTCAAGTATTTCCCTATTAGAAAATCCAATATTAAAGTTGCATTTCGTTTTTAAAACACCAAGTAGTTTTTTGAATAACAAGTTCACTCCACCATCATTGAACTGCGCGGCGATGGTGCCCGTTATTGGTAATTCATCATCCTTCACCGACCACAATCCGTGATTTCTTTTGTATTGTTTTCTCACATCGTGTAATGCATCCGCAGCTCCGGCCTTGTCGGATTTATTTACGACGATAAGATCGGCATAATCCAGCATGTTGATCTTTTCCAATTGCGACGCGGCGCCATATTCGGGCGTCATCACGTATACACTAACATCACAAAAATTGAGGATGGCGGTATCACTCTGACCCACACCCGCGGATTCAAGAATAACGAGCCCATAACCTGCATCTTTACAAATGTCAATGGCTTCTTTTACGTGAATACTTAATGCAGTGTTGTCCTCGCGGGTTGCAAGGGAACGCATGTACACGCGGGGGTTAGATACGGCATTCATGCGAATGCGGTCACCAAGCAGCGCGCCGCCGCTTTTTTTCCTGCTTGGATCCACGCTGATGACTGCGATGGAAACACTATCGGAGTATTGTAAAAATCTTCTTACCAGTTCATCCGTTACCGTCGATTTTCCTGATCCGCCCGTTCCTGTAATGCCAAGAACCGGGGGATTTCCTTTTTCAGTAATTATTTTTTGTAAGGAAAGTTCTTCTTCTGCATTTGTAATAGCCCTTGCGATTCGCCTGATGTCTTTAATTTCATTAAGTGGTGCATGACCGTTCCATGTGGATGCCGCTTTCCAGAAGGGGTAGTTTCCTTTGTCGGCAGTATTGCCCGGTGCAACAATACATTTGCTGATGAGGTCCTCTATCATTCCTTCAAGCCCCATGGTGCGGCCATCATCGGGCGAATAAATTCTTGCGATACCGTAATCGTGCAGTTCTTTTATTTCTGAGGGAAGAATGGTTCCCCCGCCACCACCGAAAATTTTGATGTGTCCACAGCCCGACTGGTCAAGCAAATCCTTCATGTATTTGAAGTATTCAATATGCCCGCCCTGGTAAGAGGTGATTGCAACCGCATGGGCATCTTCTTCAATGGCGCACTCCACAATTTCGAGCACACTGCGATTGTGACCGAGATGGATTATTTCTGCACCCTTGCTCTGCAGGATGCGGCGTATGATATTAATGGCCGCGTCATGACCATCGAAAAGGGAGGCTGCGGTAACAATTCTTACGCGGTGAAATGGAGTTTGCGGCATACAATGCCGGTAAAATTAGTGAAAAGCTAATGAGTGTTAGTTCGATTGTTTTCGTACCGTATTTTATTCTTTTATCAGCTTAACCACCATTCTTTCCTTGCTGTTTACGATAACTTCAAGTGAATAGCTCCCAGGCGCTATTTGTGATGAACCATCCATCATAAAAGTGTTCAATCCTTTTGGTGCTTCTTCACTTTTGAAAATAATGGTGTTGCCGAGGCTGTTCAATAAACGCATAGAAACGCGGCCTTCTTCCTGCAACTGCACATTGACAGAGATGTCATTTTTTGCAGGGTTCGGGGTTACGCTGATCATTGTTAGCAACTTGTTGTTATATACTCTTACAATTAATAACCTGCTTGTGGCCACTGTTCCATTTCCGAACATTTGTTTGAGGCGGTAGTACACATCATTTTTCTGCACGGTATTCCTTGCCAACTTGTCAATGTACGCATAGTCGTTGCTGTTAGTAATCTGTACCGCCGGAACGATCCCGCTGTTTTGCCAGTTCTGGCCATCAAAACTTCTTTCTACAACAAATTTTTCTGAAGCTGAACTTTCGCCCCTTGTTTTCCATGCGAGTTCCACCTGGCCGTTGTTTTTGTACGAACCCTTAAAGTCGCTCAGGCGCAATGAATTTGCGGGGTTGGGAAAATAAATGGTTACAGTAGTGTTTTCGGAGCAAAGATTTACGGCGCCTGCATCACATATCTTATACACAAAACTGGTACTGCTGCCCGTAAACCCTTTTTCCGGTGTGAATGCAAATGTTCCATCTTCGTTCAATTCCACTTTACCATTCTGTGAACCTTTAATTAAATAAGCAGTTAGCTTCTCATGATCTGCATCCTTATCATTTTTTAGTAATGAACCTGTTGCACTTCGGTCAACCATACCTGTTATCCTGTCTCTTACAGCGATCGGTGCGGTGTTGCAACCGTTGGGATACTTAAATGGGGCTGAAATATTCAACTTGTCAACAGCAATCCTGCTATTGCCACCTTTACCTCCGTATTGCAATACCAGCCTGTATTCACCCACACCCACATTTTTAAATTCGGTGCTGTACGAATTCTTTTTCGTGGCGTTTGTACCGGTAAAGTCTACGTGTTCCAGCACCTGCAGTATTTCGTTTCTGTCGTTAGCAAGACAAATATTTAACCAGCGGTTATTGTCGGCAGGAAAATTTTCGTTGAAAGTATATTGAAAAGAAATTTTTATTTCGTTCGATACATCGAGAACGGGAGTGTATATGCCGCTGTTTGGAAACATCGCGGCATCGGCAGTGGCTACCATTGCGCCATCGCCTTCCATTTCGGGGTTCCAGCCATTGCTGTTTACATCAAAATGATGAAACGACCAGCAGCCAGCTTGCAAGACGGACTTTATATGACTTATTGAAACACCTTTTTTTGAATTGAAATTTTCGATGGTTCCCGCAATTGCCGGGGCATTGATTAGTACCAATGCAGAAAGTAAAAAAAGGGTACATTTTTTGAATGGTGCGCGTAAGATTTCCATGTTGACTTTAGCTTGACGAATTACCGGGTTCGGCCCGTTGGAAATTCAGAGGAGAGATGGGACAACAGCGATTCTTGCTAAAGGGTCAACGAAATAACAAATTGGGAAATCAGAGGAATGGGAACTGTAAATGTAGTTGTCCTTTTTTGTAAAGTCAAGTGTTTGGTTTTTTAGTTTTTATTCGCCAGTTGTCCGCAGGCGGCGTCAATATCCTTGCCCCTGCTCCTGCGCAGACGGGCGTTTACTTTATTTTTTTCGAGGTAGGCCATGAACTGATCTACTACTACTGCTTCGGGTTTTGAAAAACTTGCAGCATCTATCGGGTTGTATTCGATAATGTTCACCAGATCTGCATTTACCTGGCGGTATATCTTAGTTAATTCGTCGGCGTCTTTCATGCTGTCGTTAAAATTTTTAAACAGGATGTATTCAAGCGTGGGTGCATTGTCTGTTTGTCTATTATAGTGGGTGAGTGCATCCGTAAGTGCCTTTATATTATTGGATTCGTTAATGGGCATGATCTCATTTCTCTTAAGGTCATTGGCCGCATGCAGAGAAAGAGCGAGGTGAAATTTTACTTTGTCGTCTCCAAGTTGCCTGATCATTTTTGCTACTCCTGCGGTGGAAACCGTAATTCTTTTGGGGCTCATACCCAATCCATCGGGGGCAGTGATCCTTTCTATCGAGCGCAACACGTTTTTATAATTAAGGAGTGGTTCACCCATTCCCATGTACACGATGTTCGATAATTTTTTGCCATAAGTGGTTTCACATTGCTGGTTTATCAGCGCCACCTCATCATATATTTCGTCAAATTCGAGGTTTCTTTTGCGGTCCATATAACCCGTCGCACAAAATTTACAGCTTAGGCTGCATCCCACCTGTGAGGAAACGCAGGCTGTGTTTCTTTTTTCTGTTGGTATCAGCACGCCTTCCACCATATGCCCGTCGAAGGTTTTGAAACGACTTTTAATTGTCCCGTCCGATGAATGCTGAATGGCATCCACCGTTAATGATGGGAGGGAAAATTCTTCGGGGAGTTTTGCGCGCAGGTCCTTGCTAAGGTTGGTCATTGCCTCGAATGAGGGCGCCTGCTTTAGCCATATCCATTCATAAACCTGTTTTGCGCGGAATTTTTTCTCGCTTATGGTATCGAAATACTGCTCCAGCTCGGTTAAACTCAGGTGCCTTATATTCTTCTTTGCCGGTTCTAACATGCGGCAAAGGTATTTACATTTGCCTTCTTTGCGGTTCTCCGTATCCTTTGCGTTACTCTTTTGTGTGAGAGGGAGTATCGCCAAGGGCGCAAAGAAACCGCGGAGGCCGCAAAGAAATCAAATTATGAAAAAAGCTTATGTTATAGATTCCGTAAGAACTCCGGTTGGTAAATATGGCGGTTCCCTTAGCAATATAAGGCCCGACGACCTGCTCGCCCATGTTATTAAGGCCCTGATTACCAGGAACCCAACCATTGATATTAATGCCATTGAAGACGTAATCGCCGGCGATGCCAACCAGGCCGGAGAAGACAATAGGAATGTAGCCCGGCTGGCAGCTCTTATGGCAGGGTTACCGTTCTCGGTCGGTGGAAACACCGTAAACCGTTTGTGCGCTTCTGGTCTCCAGGCCATAATGGACACTACACGGGCGGTCATGTGTAACGAAGGCGAGCTATATATCGCCTCAGGGGTGGAAAGTATGACCCGCGCTCCTTTTGTAATGCTAAAACCCGGTTCGGCATGGAACAGAACACCTGAATTGGTGGATACCACCATTGGCTGGAGGTTTCCTAACCCAAAACTTACTGACAAATATCATCCCTATTCCATGGGAGAAACCGCCGAAAACGTAGCAAAACAGTGGAACATTTCGAGGGAGGAACAGGACAAGTTCGCCGCGGCCTCCCATAGTAAATTTTTTGCAGCGAACGATGCCGGGAAATTTAAGGACGAGATAATTCCTGTTGAAATGAACAACGGCAAAGAAATGTTCAGTATAGACGAACACCCGAGAAAAACATCTTTAGAAAAACTGGCTGCGCTGAAACCCGCATTTTTAAAAATGGGTTCCGTTACTGCTGGAAATTCATCAGGATTAAATGATGGTGCAGCGGCAATGTTGCTCGCAAGCGAAGAAGCTGTAGTAAAATATGGGTTGAAGCCTATAGGTCGTGTTATTTCTATGGGCATTGCGGGTGTGGATCCTTCCATTATGGGAGTAGGACCAGTGCCCGCAATCCGAAAAGCATTGTCGCGCGCGGGTTTATCGATCGAAGATATTGGTCTGATAGAGTTGAATGAGGCTTTCGCTTCCCAGTCTATTGCCTGTATCCGTGAACTATCGTTGCCAGTAGAAAAAGTAAATGTAAATGGTGGTTCGATAGCTATCGGCCATCCACTCGGCTGTAGTGGCGTAAGAATTTCAACGACCCTGCTCCACGAAATGAAAAGAAGAAAAATTAAATACGGCATTGCCGCTATGTGTGTAGGTGTTGGCCAGGGCGCAGCGGTTATTTATGAAGGCTGTTAACTCAGCGCCCTCTTTCGCGGAGGGCGCAAAAGAAGGGTTAGTTAAAATCGAATTGCACTAAATTTACCCAGTCTACATGGGAAACATTTCCATTGCGAATGTCTTTTATTTTTACGTTCCTGTTTTCGATTTCGCTAGTACCGCAGGTAACTACAAATGGGATATTTTTTTTCTCCGCATATTTAAATTGCTTCTCTATTTTTTGAGGCTCCGAAAATAATTCGCAACTCACCGAATTATTTCGAAGTGCATGCATCAATTTTATAATGGTCTCGATTTCTTTCTCGCCTGTATATAAAAACATCGCACGCGTTGAAACATTTAATTCAGCTGGAAATAAATTCATTTCTTCCATCACATCATAAATCCTGTCAACACCAAAAGATATTCCGGCACCGGGTATATCCGGAACACCAAACAATCCTGTGAGGTCGTCATATCTTCCACCCCCCCCTATGCTGCCCATCTGTATTTCCGCAGGCGCCTTTACTTCGAAAATAGTTCCGGTGTAATAATTCAACCCCCTTGCGAGTGTAAAATCGATCAGCAGGGGAACGTTGTATTCAAATGCTTCCACTTTTTCGGTGATGTATTTTAATTCTTCCAACCCCGATAATCCTTCTGCATTTTTTCCTAATAATGCTTCTGCCTGCTGCAGTTTTTGCTGGTTAGTACCATCGATATTTAAATATTCGGCGATGGCGCTTACCTGTTCCTGGTTCAACCCCTTAGATATTAATTCTTCTTTTACTTTGTCTACGCCTATTTTATCAAGTTTGTCTATGGCGATGGTGATGTCGCCCAGCTTATCCGGCGCACCACATTTATGTGCAAGTCCGGTTAATACTTTTCTTGAATTTATTCTTAGTTCATACGCGTTCATTTTTAAACCCGTGAAAACGGAATGATACATGTTTACAAATTCCACTTCATTCAATAGTGATTTACTGCCCACCACGTCGGCGTCGCACTGGTAAAATTCGCGGTAGCGGCCCCTTTGCGGGCGGTCGGCCCGCCACACGGGTTGCACCTGGTAGCGTTTGAAAGGGAAATTGAGCAAGCCGGAATTCATGGCCACATAGCGGGCAAACGGAATGGTAAGATCGTATCTCAGTGCGCGTTCGGTAAGGTTTTTATCGGTTTTGCCCAGTAGGGCGTTTTCAAAACCCGAGCGCGCCTTTACAGCATTTTTCGGATCGCCCAGACCATTATTGAGTATGCGGAAAATTAATTTGTCGCCTTCCTCTCCATATTTTCCCATCAGTGTGTCGAGGTTTTCCATCGCAGGGGTTTCCAGCGGAAGAAAGCCATATAGTTCAAACACACCCTTAATGGTATTTAAAATAAAATTTCGCTTTCTAACGGTCTCCGGTCCGAAATCACGAGTTCCCTGTGGTACCGTTGGCTTAGACATATTTTTTCATTTACAAATGCGAATATAAATTTTACCACGCACTTATTTCTTAACTTCCCACCCCCTTAAGACATAGCATGAGTACCGATTTGGAAGAAAACAGGAAGAAGGCCTATACAAACCGCCGTTCCATGATGGATCTTGGAATGGGCCTCATTTATGCGGTGATGGGTGGATTTTTTTTATTATCACAAAGATTTGGCATCTCTATGGAATTTCCTCCAAAACCATTCTCTTATATATTCGGAGGCCTTTGCTTACTGTATGGTGGCTTCAGAATATATCGTGGTGTGGGTAAAAATTATTTTAAGTAAAAGGTGGAAATTAAAAATGTTTTCTAAAAGATTTGAACAGGCAGGATCAGTTTTATTGCTGACCGTTTTTGTTATTGCAGGATGCAGCAGTGGGCCACAGAAGCCGATGGAGACCACCACCGCGGGCACCATCAACATCAGTGTGGATGAATCTTTTAAACCCGTGATCGATTCACAGGTGAAAGTTTTCGAATCACTACATCCAGACGCTCATATCAACGTAAATTATAAACCGGAATCCGCATGCCTTACCGACCTTAACAGCGACAGCACCCGCATGATCATTATCACGCGCGGCCTCAATGATAAGGAACAGGAGGCCCTGCAGAAAAAATTAAACTATCCTCCCGGTTACGCACCTCTCGCATTCGACGCCATAGCCGTGATTACCAATAATAAGAGTAAGGATTCCATATTTAGTATGGACGATATCCGCTCCATAGCAAAGGGCACGGGCAAATTTAAATACAAATTATTGCTCGACGGAACATCTGCCACAAGCACGGTGAGGTTTGTGCATGACAGTCTGATGAGCGGAAAGCCGCTCTCGTCGAACGTGGTTGCCGCGAAAAACAGCGAGGCCGTTATTAACTATATTGCCGATAACGATGATGCCATCGGACTGGTTGGGGTGAGCTGGGTAGGAAACAAGAACGACCCGCAACAGATCAGTTTTCTCGAAAGGGTGAAGATAGCAGCAATAGAGTGCCGAGACTGCAAAGGATCGTTTGTTAAACCCTACCAGGCCAACATTGTGCAGGGCCGATACCCCATGGTACGCACTTTGTATTACATCCTGAAAGAAAATTATGGTGGAGTTGGCAGCGGATTCACCAATTTTCTCATCTATGAAAAGGGACAGCTCATTTTTAGTCGCGCTTATTTGTGGCCGGCACGAATGCAATTCTCCGTGCGGGACATGAACATTTCAGAATAAATTTTTGCGTTTAAACTTTAATTCAAATATTTACAAAAACAAAAAAT
>JBDTMM010000040.1:0-10699 GCA_039934275.1 Flavitalea sp.
GTTTTTTTAATGGTACCCGTTTCTTCAGGTCATCTAACAATAAAGAATCAGGAAGGCGATATAGTTTGTGGAATTTATGTTGCAATGACGTATTGGGTTTGGCTATCCCCACAATATTTACCAACCCCTTTATGCCAAACTGGATTTAAATCGCCGGAAGCTGTATTGAATAAACGAATTTCGTTTGTTGAAAATCAATCGTTCCCAGTGTAGGTGTACTCGCGGATTTTAACAGCAAACCACTTCGTGACCGTATTGCCTCGATTGTAATTTCGACTGCTTCGGATCAGTATCAGAAAATTGCAGTTCGCATGGATCCTGCTTCTATAAATCAAAGCATGGCGCAGATACAGGCAGTATATGGAGAGATATTTCCTGATCATACTTTTGAGTACCCCTATATGGATGATTCCATTGTTGCATTTTACAATGCTGAAACCACTGCAGGTATTTTATTTAAGGTTTTTGCCCGCTATCGCTATTATCGTTTCGTGTTTGGGCTTGTACGGGCTCGTATCTGTTATGGCGGTGCAGAAAACTAAAGAAGTAGGTATTAGATAAGTCCTTGGTGCTTCTGCGCAAAGCATAGTTTATTTATTTTCAAAAGAATTTACTTTGCTAATTGGAATTTCATTTTTCATCGCTGCCCCTGCAGGGTTTTACCTGATGCATCAGTGGCTGGCTGGTTTTTATTATCGCACCACCATTGGATGGGAAGTATTTGTGATTACTTTTTTAGTATCGCTTGTTATCGCGTGGATAAGTGTGGAATTTAAAGCGGTTCGCGCGGCTTTAAGAACCCTGTTGAAAGTTTAAGAGCAGAATAAAAGGACGCCGTTCAGTGGAGGTTCGCAGAATAAGCCAGGTTTTGAACCAACGAATTGCGAGGTCAAATATTAATAGATAGTTACTTTCTTATTTTTAATGTACACCTCTTCTACCAGCTGCAGCAGTTCCAATGGTGTAAGGTGCATCCATTCCTTAAGTCCTTCAACGTTTCTCCAGGCCTCGTCTGTAAATACCCGGTAGGTGACGGTGCCGTTCATTTGCTGGTCGGGTGTTTGCAGCAATGCTTCTGCATGAATTGTTCTGGTTCCCATTAGGCAAAATTATGCAATTAAATTTTGACGCAACTTTCTGAAATCTGAAATACGGGATGATTTTTAAATTTTCACAACCAGTTCCAGGAAAATAAAAATTATTCTTGCCTAAGCAAAAAAATGCAGGCTGTAAAACAACCTGCATTTCGAAATCTACCTCGGCGACTGCCTGTAGTAATAATCCTTTTTCGCATCTATAATCGCTTTGTCCCTTTCATACTTCAATTCCTTTATCCTTTCTCTTTTTTCCCTGCGCTTCAATCCATCGTCCATCTTTACAGATTTGATCCTGTCTTCATAGTCGAGTTTGATACCCTGGATGTCGAGGTCGAGTCTCGAAGGCCTAGCATACGGATTGTAGCCGTAGCCCCGGTAAAATGGGGAATAAGGCTGGTAATAGGGTGAATAAGGATAATAACCACCAAATCCACCGCCGATACCAACGATCACCCGGGGCCTTACATGAAAACTGCCTCCACGATGTCCCTTTTGAGCTGATGCACCGGCAGCTAAACTTATAGCAAATAAGAAAACCAATAGCTTTTTCATAACGCTTTGTTTATATCCCATTAGACGTTGAATTGTTCCGAAAGTATAATGGGTTTTGGGTTATAACTTTTCGCTAACAAACGTTTATTATCTGGGTTATTACAACCCTGCCTGTTAAATCAAAAGCAGAATGTATCCATGCGTCAGGTCATATTCAAGATGGAAATGATTTTCGTTAACGTACACGAAAAAGAAGAGTTTTTTATTTCTCTTAATGATTAAGAAATAAATCGCGTGGGTTATTGTTTGGGTGGATTGTCTACTGCGGTGCTGGCAGCCTGTGTGGTGGTAAAATATTTTGCGAGCATGTAATATTTTTCCCATTCGGGCATCTTACCTTCAGCGAGATATTTAAAATATTGATTGGCTACGAGAGAAAATTGCGTTTCGTGGTCGGTTCTGAAAGCAATTGGAATGCTGAGATGTAATCTTCCATTTTGATGGTCGAGCGCAATTCCCGGGAAATCTTTTGCAATATCTTCGATCACCTTTTGTAATTGAATTTTCCATGTTACGCTATCAGATTTTACAGCAGGTATAATATATAACTCCGGGATGTACTGCTGGTCTCCGCCCTGTTCCACCACCAGGGTGGAATTGGTTCCCTTCATAACAGAATAAAACAGGTCCCCCGCACCTTCAGGCGCCTCGTAGTTCCATTGCTCTTTTACATTTACATAGGTATCCTTAAGCTTGTACGCAATGGAACCATTGGAGTACACTTTAATAACATTGTCGTGCACCGCATCCGCCAGGTATTGTGGATATTCTTTTAACCCTGTTACTTTTTGAAACTGTGCGGCATCCATGCTGGTGGCCCATTTAGCAGAAGAAGTAATGGTGATGTCTTTTTTATAATCCAGCATTTTTTCAGGGTAACAAAGCCACTGAACGATATCTACAAGATGGGTACATATATCCGTTATCCCCTCACCCTGCTGGTGAATATCAAAGAACCACGCCGGACGGATCAACGCTGCGCCTGAAACTTCTTTGTAAAAATGGTGAACACTTTCAATGGACACGGCAGGATCCGATGCACTACCCTTTTGTAATTGTCCAAAAACATTTTGATATTTCATCAGGCGCTTTTGCAGAATACTCATCACTGAATACCTTTCCGTCATAATATCATATAACAACGGAGAGTTCTTTGTTTTCTGCTGAATATCTTTCCCGAGAAGCAAAAAGTCGGAATGATTTATGGCCATCGGTTTATCGGCGAGTACATTAAGGCCAGCTTTTAGACTTTGATGTATATACTCTGCCTTTAATTTATTATTCCCGGCAATGATCACTACATTTCCTCTTTTCTCTGCTAACATTTTCGCGAGGTAATCTTTTTCGGAATACACTATTTCCTTCCATGCAGTTGGCGAGTTTGTTCGGGTATTATATTTCCGGATCAATTCAAGGTAATCATTCAGTTCCTTTCCGGCAGGTGCATACACCATAACCGTATCGGAAACTCCGGGCAAACCATATTTTTGGACAAGCGCGGCGTGAAAATGCCCGGGGTCCAGAATTATCAGGTGAACATCAGATGTTTTATTTGTATTTTTTCTAATGGGCATTTGGGCATTCAGTGTATTGCCGGCTAAAATACTTCCTGCCATAAATAGCGATGCTATAAGTTTGAATATCCCTTTCATATTTATATTCATTAGATTTTCACGAAAATATTTTTTCCCACGCTTTCTAACAAAAAAGAGGACCACTTTACATGACCCTCTTTCAAAAAAAATAAGATTGACTATTTTATTTTTTCTTTGAGGTTTTCGTTGTTGCGTCGCGAACTTTTTTTACATCCATTGGTGTAATGATATCGTAATCGTTCCCCCACTTTTTATTCTTGCGAATATAACTCACAATTCCAGCGACTGCAATGTCATCCAAAAATCCTCCGTGTGCGGGCATCAGTCCATTATATGTTTTGCCCAGCACCTGCACATCGCCCTCCATTCCATTGATCACGATACCGATTAATTTATCTTTATCACCAGCAACATATTCAGAACCCACTAATGGTGGATACCTGTTGTTGTCTCCCATACCATCGCGCTGGTGACAGGTAGCGCAATAGGAATTAAAAAGAATTCCTCCTTCCAGCATGCTGCCTTTGTGCAGATCATCTTTTATAGAATCCGGTGCTTTAATATATGTTTTTGTTTCCTGTATTTTTTTCAGTTCTGCCAGTTGTGCTTCGCCGAATTTTGTTTTGTCTCCCTTGTACATCACCCTGTATATCTTTCCTTTATTGGATTCTGAAATATAAAGTGAACCATCAGGTCCTTCAGAAAGCCCCATAGGTCTTGCAATCGCGTCGCTGGTATTAAATAGTGTGTCGACACCAGCAAAGCCATCTGCGAACACTTCATAATTTCCCGTAGGTTTTCCATTTTCGAATGGAACAAAACAAACAATGTATCCTGCCTGTGGATAGGGTGAACGATCTGTAGATCCGTGGAATGCTATAAATGCACCCTTTGTATATCGTTCAGGGAATTGTGTGCCCTTATAAAACATCACATCCATCGGAGCCCAGTGACCAGGAAAACCAATCACGGGTACATCGAATTTATCCGCACGTTCGGTTTTAATACCATCGCCCCCATAACCGGGTTGCAGAATATTTTTCTTTTTCATGTGATCGTAATACGCATAGGGCCATCCGAAATTGGAGCCTTCTGTAACTTTCAATAGTGGTTCGGAAGGTAGAACTGCCGCCTGCCAGGTGGTAAAAAGAGTGGGATAAATGGTATGAAAATTATCGATCCCATTCATCACTGCGTATAGTGAATTGTCAGCATCGTTCCAGGTCATTCCCACCACACTGCGAATGCCTGTAGAGTATTTAAATCCGTCTTTCAAGGTTTGTCCGGGTTTGTCTGCATCGAAACGATAAATACCCGCGTGGTCACTCAAAATGGGTTCCGGATCAAGACCCTTTCCATTTGGAATTCCGGCTGGGCCGTATAAAGTAATATCCTGACCAGCATCTGTAGGAGATCCGAACGGAACATAAAAATGCCCATCATGATCAAATGCTACAGGTTTAGTAGTATGCCAGTTTTTGGTAACGTTAGGACTGCTATCGATAAGCATCACCTCTGTTTTTGATTCCGGCACCAGATCACCATCGAGCTTTGTTCTTAAAACAGTAGTAACGGTACTCGTCCATAAGTATCCATCATGAATAGACATTCCAACAGCCGAGCCGCCAACATCGGTGTAATCTCCAAAATATACAATGGAATCCATCTTTCCGTCGTCGTTCAAATCTCTCAGACCCACAGTACCGCCTTTGCCCTTCATTCTGTCATTACGAGCAAGCTTTACATAGATATCGCCATTGTCATTCACCGCAAGGTGTCTTGCCCTGCCGATACTATCCACCACTACCAGAGCTTCGAAGCCACCGGGTAAAATCAATCCTCCATTATTTTTACTGGATGCAGGCAAACCGTGATGTCCCTTGCAATTGCTTAATAGAATGACACATAACAATAAAAGGGTCAGTTGTGTAATTACACTGCCCCCATTTTTAAATCGATTACTAAGAAAAAATTTCATATTAATTGTGTTGCTTTATTTCTTTGTCCATTTTTCCATACTAAGCCCATTCAGGTCCCACATTATTTCTCCCGCTCTGACGGTAATTTCGGCTTCCAGCTTTTGGGTTCCCAATATTTTTTTCTTTTGAACATCCTCAAAACCGAAATTACCCTTTCTCAGGTTAAATACGGCTATGTCTGCGTCTGACCCTACAGAAAGATTTCCAAGGTCTTCCCGCTGTATCTGTTTTGCCGGATTCATCGTGGTCCACTTGATAACGGTTTGAAGGTCCACCCCCATCGCCATAAATTTCGACATTACATTTAGAATATCTTTCATGGCCCCGTTAATACTGTGTGCATTTCCATCGGTACTGATTGAATTGGGTTGAAAGCCCTGCTCAAGCGCGGGTATTGCCTGCGAAAACGAAAACGCGCCTCCACCATGACCCACATCAAAAATAACTCCCTTTTTCTGTGCTTCGAATACAAAAGGTTTCACTTTACCATTCTCATCCACCACTGTTTCCCTCGATTTTGGACCGTTTGCGAAACAATGTGTAAAAATATCACCTGGACGGAAATGTTTCATAAATAATTCTTCGATAGATAATGGAGGGGAATGTTCTCCGAAATCTACCATGATCGGCACATTCGCCTGCTTACCCGCTTCAATGGCACGGTCAACAGGAATAAAATCATTACCTGTGTAGTGAGCCACTTTTATACCGATGATATAAGGTTTGTACATTTTCACCGCCAGTGCCGTGAGGCGCGAATCCATGTCCCCGGTATTTTGTTCATAGGGTTCCCTGCCCAGAAATCCTTCGCCCACTATGTTCAACCAGGCGAGCACCCTGGTTTTGGAAACGTCGATGGTCTGTTTTTTAAATTCAGGGAAAGATTTCCATCCGGAACTTCCTGCGTCCACCGTGGTGGTAACGCCACAGCGAAAGGTAGAAGCGTCGGGAATGGGATCGCCGGTACGGTAAGCAGAGATATTTGGAAAGTGATGCGCGTGCATATCTATTAACCCTGGCGTTACATAAAACCCCGTTACATTGATCACTTTTTTTGCTGAACTGGCAGGGATGTTTGCCGCCACCTTTGAAATTTTTCCTTTTACAACCGCCACATCCATAATGGCGTCGATATTATTTTTCGGATCGATAACATGCCCCCCTTTTAATAACAAGTCAACGTCCTGAGCATGAAGGACAAATAGGGTAAAGAAAAAAAACAAGGAAAGCAATCCTTTAAATAAGCGCGCTTTTCTTAAAAATATATTCTTCAACGTGTGCATGATTAAAAAAATATTTTGTTCAAGGTGATTTTGGATTGGACGTTTTTTGCTCACCTTTCCTGACAGGGAGAATTCGTATTAATAAACCGGTGTCTTCGGTCAATACATATAAAAATTCATCAGGTGCAAATACCACATCCCTCACTCTTCCAATACCTTGTATCAGCTTTTCGTCACCAATGGCTTTGTCTCCATTCATGATGGTACGGTTAAGTCTTTTTTGTACGAGGGATCCGATGATCAGGTTTCCATTCCAACCCGGGTAACGGTTCCCATATACAAAATCCATCCCCGACGGCGCCAGAGAGGTTTTCCAGTACCTCGCCGGCAATTCCATACCGGGCAACGAGGTGTCTGGGGAAATAATGGTTCCATCGTAATTTATGCTAAACGTTGCTTTCGGCCAACCATAATTTTTTCCCGAAGCCAGAAGATTCAGTTCGCAACCTCCATTTTCACCGTGCTCGTTCTCCCACAATTTACCGGTGTGTTTATCAAATACCAAACCTTCGGGCTGACGATGACCAAATGAATAAATTTCCGGCTTCGCCTGCGCAGAATCGACAAATGGATTGTCTTTGGGAATAGTACCATCATCATTGAGACGAATGATTTTTCCGGAAACGACATTCTTATTTTGCGGGGTGGACCACTTGTCCACGTTTTGAATAGTACGCTGGCCAACGGTCATATACAGAAATCCTGCTTTATCGAAGGTCAGTTTACTTCCGTACCAAAATCCGTCCTCTTTAAAGGGACCGGTTTTATAAAGAATTTGCGTATCGGATAATGAATCATTTTCCAGTTTACCCCTCATCAAAACAGTATACCCACCAAAATAAGTTTTACTCCGGGAAGAGTCTTTGTCTGGTTCGATGTAATAAGTGAGGTAAACGAGGTGGTTCGACTCAAAATTTGGATGCAGTTCCACTTCACGCAAACTCGTAGGTACGTTTCCCTTTACCCACTGTTTTTCTTTTTTTCCATTTCTTACGATCATCAATCTGCCCGAACGTTCTGCTATAAGAACGGTTTGTTTGTCGGGCAGAAAAGCAATGCTCCAGGGAAGCGTAAGACCCGATACCACAGTGTCTATCATGAACTGCATTTTTTCAGAAGCAATTGCATTTTTTACTTTATGCGGTACCGGGAAATATCCGCTGGTCATCAATGGATCAATTTTGAATCCGGCAACGGGAAGCGAGTTCTCGAATGCGGATGGCATCTTCCCACTTTTATTTTTTGAAAATTCCCTGATGTAGGAAACCACCTTCCATCGCTGCTGAACCGTAAGAGAAGTTTCGAAAGCAGGCATACCGCCGTGGCCCTTGGTGAGTTTCCAGAATAAAGTGCCATCTTTCTGCCGCATCACTTCATTGTCGTGAAAATTAGCGGGTTTCACTTCAAAGGTCATTCCCGGCGCTCCTTCTCCATTGCCGTTCTTTCCATGACACGCCACGCAAAAGGTGGAATATATTTTTTTTCCTTCCAGCAAAACTGCAGGCGTAACAGGAAACGGTCTTGTACTGGTATCGGCCCATGACGGCACTTCCCATTCATCTTTCTGTGCAAAGGTTTTAATACTAACACAAAAACACATTCCTATAGCCAGCCCAGCGATCCATATTTTTATCATACGCTACAATCGGTAATTGAATTAATTTTTATCCCACCATAATGGGGTGCTACCCTTATCGGGGCCGCCACCGAGCAATGGCAGTGCAGCCTCAACAGCGTTTCCATTTCTCGCCTTATCATAATCCAGGAAAACGATTCGTCGAACAAATTGTCCCGGTGGAATATCAGGATTGTCGGAATGAAGTACAGCATATCTTTTGGGAAATCCTGATCGTCTTACTTCGGCCCATGCTTCCTGCCCATCGGGAAAAAGAGCAAGCCATTTCTGGGTGCCGATCTGTTCCCTTTGTTTGGCAGGGTCAGCCGAAAATTTAACCGGGATATCCGTTAACGCAGGTGTATTAAAATATCCACCAGGTGCAGATGGAACATTTACACTGCTAATATAAGCGCTGATTACTGCTCCATCAACAATTCCATTGGTGCGCATGGACATTTCTATTCCCTTTGCATACAGATCGCCTGCATCACCATCCATATTCCAGCCATTCAATGCTCCTTCTGCCCTTAATAAATAAGCTTCTGCGGAACGGATCACCGGCATTGGTTCTGTATTCATTCCAATCGGTGTAAACCTGTCGGCAACATTAGAAGAGTTATCATAACTGTTTTCAGGTAAAACCTGTTCAGCAGGGATCATGCCATTACGAACTCCCCTATATTGACCATCGGTTATCGCAGGTTGAAAATAAGAACTCAGCCGCGGATCCTGGTATCCCGTGAGTATGCTTTCCATAGTTGTACTCATACGCATTTCGTTCCATGAGGAAATGTAACCCAAAGCATTCGGACGGTCAGGAGTTACTTTCATGTATCCATCATCCGACACGTCAGTCATTACACCTCCAGCAACAGCTGCTTCTGCTTCGGTCTTTGCTTTCTCAGGATCCACATTTGAAATCCTCAATGCCATGCGAAGGCGAAGTGTATTTCCAAACTTCAACCACTTTGAATTGTCACCGGCAAACACCTGGTCCTGGTCGGAATAAGAAACCTGCGTTAAATTATTCTGCAGGTCCAGTGTAGCCTCGGTTAACTCTTTGAAGAGATCATAATAAATATCTTTCTGCGCATCGTATGGAATGGTTTCTTCAGTGGAACCGATGTGAAAATAAGGAGCGGGACCATAATAATCCGTTACTCTTAACATCACAAAGGCTTTCCATATCCGCGCGATTGCGTTCATTGCTTTTGAGTCGGCAGTAGTAGTTCTGCTAATGATGGCGCCAAGAGAAGGCAAGGCATACACATACGCCCTGATCCAATGGTTCTGCAACCGCGATTGCGTGAGATCGAAGCGGTCTGAAGCGAAGGCCGTTTGTGTTACCGCAAAGTATTGCGAGTACATGTCTGCGAACGCATTTGAACCTCTCTGATATTGTGTACCACCACCGAGCGCAACCCCCTGCCATACTGAATTAGAAAAAAGAAGTCTGAGGTCGCTTTGCGACAACGACTCTGCAGTAAGTCTTGTTGGATCAGAATTTCTATCGGTAAAATTTTTTGTACATCCGTTCAGTGCAAAAGCAGCAATAATTAATATACTGAATGCTATTCTGAATGATGACCCATTAATGTATTTCATTTCGACTGGGTTGAATAATGTTAAAAGGACAGTTTAAGATTGATACCGTATGAACGGGTGAACGGAAGAGAAGTTAATTCTTCTCCACCTCTGCCCATTGCGATATCCGGATCGAAAGGAGCATCTCTTTTAAAGAAGAAAAGATTTCTTCCAACTAGTGATAGTCTTGCGCCGTTAATGAATGACGAGCTGCCCAGGAATCTTTTCGGAAAATTATAATCCAGCGTTATTTCTCTCAAGCGCATGTTTGTTGCAGAGTACGCGTATTCTTCGGCTGCCGGTTTGCGATCGCCAATAGAACTGAAGTATGCCTGCGAGCTGATCGATTGAGTATTTTTGGAGCCGCTCACCTGGTAAGCATCCAGAACAATACCATTTTCTCTTCCTTCGAGAGACCGCGCTGAATGACCATCGGCATCAAGCAACGCCTGCGTTCCACCGATGATGGTACCACCGTTTTTATAATCAATCAGGAAGCTTAACGAAATAGCCTTGTAGGTAAATGTGTTTGATAAGCCGGCAGAATATTTTGGATTGAAATTTCCAAGATACACCGTTTTACCAGAAGTCAGCAGCGGACGACCCTGGTCATCCACAAGCTTGTTGCCCGCAGCATCGCGCTGCCATCCTTTTGAATAGAGCGAACCGAACGCTTTACCGGTTTCCACTTTTGTAGTAACCACATCATCGTCCTGGATGATGACAGACGTCATATTTTGAGTGATCGCTATTACCTTGTTATTATTCTTTGCATAGTTTAAAAATCCTGTCCAGGAGAAATCGCCGGCTCTTACTGCGGTATAGTTAACCATCAGTTCCAATCCGCTGTTACGGATCAAACCTGCATTAATATATCCCTGGTTGAAACCTGAAGCAGGAGGACGACCGATCAACAGTAATTGATTCTTGGTGCGCGTATTGTAATAAGTGATATCAACCAGGTTAGCCATCATTGGATTCTTTTCGAAAT
>JBDTMM010000041.1:0-10452 GCA_039934275.1 Flavitalea sp.
AAAGCAACGATGCATGCTTCCAGCACTGCGTTTACACTATCTATAGGGGGATTTTTCCTGTCCATTACAGCAAAGTTAACCAAAGTGCGATTAACCTCTGTTTAACCGCTAAAGAATGAATATTCTGTAATTTCAATATTCAAAACAAAGTCAATATGAAAAAGTTATTTCTTGCATTCCTGGCGCTGATGATGATTCAGACAGCGTCTTTTTCACAAACTGCACCTTCCAAGAAATCGTCGCACGCTAAAATGGCCACTGCAAAATCCGACAGCGTAGTGCTTAAAAAAGACGGAACTCCTGACAAGCGCTATAAGAAATCTGCAGCCGCAGGACCAATGAAAAAAGACGGAACACCCGATAAGAGGTTCAAAGCGAATAAAGCCAAGTAGTATTTTCTGGTTATTTCATGCTAAAGAAATAATTAAAAACCTCCACCCGATGAACGAGTGGAGGTTTTTAATTTACTCAATAGAGATAAAAATAAATGCCGATTAATTATTTAAAGGAATACTCAATGTAACGGTGGTCCCTTTTCTAGGAATACTATCTATTACCATTCCTCCCTGTAACTGCTGAAGAAATTCATTGATGATGGTAAGCCCCGTACCTGATGTTGCATTAGGTTGCATCACCTTTTCTATCTGCTCCACCGTCATTCCCACACCAGCATCCTTCACAGAAATATACAGCCAGTTTCTTTCCGTTTCACACGCCACTTCAATCCGGCCCTCACTGGAATATTTAATTGAGTTGTTGACAAGGTTCAGGATCATGAAATTGATAATGCTTTTCGAAACGGGAACGTTTACTTTTTGAAAAGTATTATTGGTCAGCATGATGTCTTTCTCTGCTGCTTCCGATTGCAAAAGTGTAAACACTTCGGCGATGATCGGTGAAACAGAAGTGATTTGTTGAAACTGGTGGGCATTTTGGATGTGAGCCTTTCCCCACTGAACAAGTGCCTCTGCAAGAATTACTGCTGATGAGTTTGTTTGAGTATTCGCGGTGAGTATCATATAGGGCGATGGATTAGTAGTTCGTACAACGCACAGAAAATACAAATATTACGGGCACATCAGAAATTTTTACCTGCTAAGGGTTAAACATTAAGGGTGCCCTCTATCATGATCCTCGCGCTTGCGGTTACCTTCAGCACCGTGTTGCTCAAAAGTTCCAATTCAAGCTCTCCTCCCCTTTTAGAACACTGGTAAGCTTTCATTTGTTTCCTGCCCAGTTTTGGCGACCAGTAAGCAGCCAGCACCGAATGCGCCGCTCCGGTTACCGGGTCCTCATCGATACCTACCCAGGGACAAAAACAACGGGAATAGAAATCGTACTGATTATCGGCAGACTTACACGTTACCACCACTTCTTTTATCTCATTATCGGCCCTGACCATTGCAGTAAAATCCGGATGAAGGCTTAGTAGCGTTTCTTTATCCTTGACTTCCACCAACAGCATGTGAAGATCCCTGGAAAAACCGACGGAGGCATATTCTATCAGCCCCATTGCTTCTATCAATTTCTCTTTAATAGAAAAAGGAACCAGTGAAAACAGGGGGAAGCGGATCTCTACTTTATCGCCGGACCTTTTGGCATCGAGTTTTAATCCATGATACGTAGTTAATTCAACGTCGTCGAGCCCCATTTTGTTCATCAGCAAATAAGCGGAAGCCACACTCGCGTGACCGCAAAAGGGAACTTCTACCATCGGCGAATAATAACGGATGTTGAACCGGTTTGAGTTTGCGGCAATATTAGTGAGGAAAGCCGTTTCAGAAACATTTAACTCCGCAGCGATGGATTGCATTAGTGTTTCTTCCACTGCCGCTTCGAGCAGGCAAACACCCGCAGTATTTCCCTTAAAAGATTCATTGGTAAATGCAGCTACCGTGTAGGTTTTTATTTTCATTGTTAAAATATTTATGAATAATGATGTAATTGCCGATACAAAATTCCAATACTTTTACATAACATAACAGATACAGTTTTAATTATTTTGACCAGTACAGTTTATTTTTTAATATTTTCCTTATGAGTGAATACCGGTACGAAAAAATATCAAAACACATAGAGTATTTAATTACCAAACAGGTATTTAAACTTGGTGACAGGATACCATCAGTACGGGAAGTGTCGAGGGAGCAGGGCGTGAGTATGAGCACGGTGCTGCAGGCG
The DNA here is from genome assembly GCA_039934275.1 of Flavitalea sp. GTDB lineage: Bacteria > Bacteroidota > Bacteroidia > Chitinophagales > Chitinophagaceae > Flavitalea. The sequence goes on from JBDTMM010000041.1 coordinate 2,182, forward strand.
TTTTATGAACTGGAATCGAGGTCATTAATTGAATCGAGACCCAATAGCGGTTTCTATGTCAGTTTTTCGCCAAAGAATTATCCGGAGATACCCTCTACAAGCCGGCCCGGGCGCGGGATGAAAGAGTACACTGCAAATGATATTCTCGAAGAAACCTTTGAAAATATTCAGAAGAAAAACTTCACTCATTTTTCATTGGGTGTTCCTGCAAACGAACTGCTTCCCATCGCCAAATTAAATAAGGGAGTGATGAAAGCAACCAGGAGTCTCACGGGTTCGGGCACCTCTTACGAAGAAATAAATGGCAATATTCATTTAAGAAAACAGATTGCAAGAAGGGCATTTACGTGGCAGGGAAAACTCAGCGCTGCAGATGTGATCACCACTTCCGGCTGTATTAACGCACTGGCATATTGCCTGATGGCGCTTACTTCGCCCGGTGATACGATTGCAGTGGAGAGTCCCGTATATTTTGGAATACTGCAACTCGCCGCGAGTCTGAAATTAAAAGTGGTGGAAGTAGCAACGAATCCTGTAACCGGGATGGAACTGGATGCCGTAAAAAAATTAATACAAAAAACAAAGATCAAAGCGTGTTTGCTCATCAGCAATTTTAATAACCCTGTGGGTAGCTGCATGCCCGATGAACATAAGAAAGAAATAGTAAGACTGATGGAAAAATTCAACGTGCCCATCATTGAAGATGACCTGTATGCCGATACCTATTTCGGTGACAAGCGCCCCGTGTCCTGCAAAACATTTGATGAAAGCGGAAATGTATTGTGGTGCAGTTCGATGTCTAAAACACTTGCACCGGGTTATCGAGCGGGATGGGTGGCACCGGGTAAATATTTCAGGCAGGTGTCGCACATAAAATTTGTGCAGTCTATTGCGTGTACCACCCTCACGCATGAAGTAGTGGCCGATTTTTTAGAGAATGGGCGTTATGAAAATCACCTCAGGAACCTGAGACAAACGCTGCGTTTGAACAGTATGCAATTTCTAAGGGCCGTAAGTGAATATTTTCCGGAAGGCACAAAGGTGAATAGGCCCAGTGGCGGATTTTTTCTGTGGCTCGAATTTCCAAAGAAATTTGATGCGGTGAGTTTGTACGAACAGGCACTGAAGCACCGGATCAGTATTTCGCCGGGAAAATTATTTACGCTGCAGAACCAATTCCATAACTGCATACGGCTGAGTTATGGAATGAAGTGGGATCCGAAACTGGAACAATCCTTAAAGGTCCTCGGCAGGCTCGCGAAAGAGGAATCGTAAAGTTTATTTTGCAACCAGCCTTAAATAAAATAAATTTAATATATAACTCCTTAAACGTTTTAATCATGAAAAATTTACTCTCCTGTGCGGCTTTGTCTGCCGCATTTTTATTCAATGCCTGTAACAATGCAGCGACCACTACAGAAACCGCCACTAACGACAGTACAATGACCTCCTCTGCGATGGCTACCCCCGAACCGACACAAGCGGAGAAAAACACCGCCAATATGAAGGCCATTTACAATGGAATTGAAACGGGCGACATGAGCGCAAGTAATGCATTTTTTGCCGACGACGTGGTGGATCACGATGCGGGACGTAATAGGGAACTCAAAGGAAAAGACAGTATCCAGAAAATGCTCGGCGATATACACAACCACGTGGCCGACATGAAATTTGAGATTATTTCCGATGCAACAGGTGGGGAGTATCATTTTGCACTAACCAAAATATCCGGTAAAACCAAAGATGGATCGATGGGAATGCCTGCAAACATGAACTTTACAGATACCAGTATAGACATGGTAAGAGTGTCCAACGGAAAAGTAATGGAACATTGGAGTTTCCACAGACCCGGCAATTTGCCCCAACAGCATAAAATGGGAAAATAGCAAGCGAAAATCCCGCGCTGGTGAGGTCGTACATTTTCATATAGAAACATAGTAGATTTCGTTGCAGATAAAAAGAATAAAGGGGAATATTAAGCGTTATTAAAGCGTACCGTTTATAAATCCCCTCTATGAAACACAAATTTTTATCTTCTTTAATGGCAGTAATTTGTCTTGTACTTATTTTTGCTGCCTGCAGCAAGCAGTCTGACCCCTCTCTTACAGCCACCACAGATGCAGAAGTAGCCGCTCATTCAGATGATGAGAACCGCGTTTCTACTGAAATGGATGGTGTATCCACAGACATTAATGTGGCCCTCGAATCTGACAACAGCTTTTCCGGAAATGCAGCAACCGTAACCGAACTGGTATGTGATGCAGCTGTTACCGTTAATAAAACATCCGACCCAATGACTATCACCATCGACTACAATGGCGCCAATTGCGGTGGCCTGCGTAAGCGTACCGGTAAGGTGGTGGTGTCAATGGCAAAGGAAACCAAATGGAAGAACCAGGGTGCTTCCATTGTGGTGAACTTCCAGGACCTGAAAATTACCAGGACCAAGGATAATAAATCAATTACCATCAATGGTTCCGATACGGTCACCAACGAAAGCGGTGGTTTACTGGTAAACCTGGCTTCATCAGGGCCAATCGTTCATGCGATCAGGAGTAATGAAATGTCGATCACGTTCGACAACGGCGCAAAACGTACATGGCACGTTGCAAGACGTCATACTTTTACGTTCGATGGTGGCGCAATACTTACAGTAACCGGTTTCCATGCCATCGGCGGAAGCAGCAATATTGTTGAATGGGGTGAGAATCGTTTTGGTAAGGAATTTACCACTGCAATCACCGGTGACCTTATTATTAAGCAGTCCTGTGATTTCAGATTAACGAGCGGAGAAATAACGCATGTGTCCGATGACTTTACAGCAGTTGTTTCTTTTGGACTGGACATTGCCGGTTTGGCAACTGGTTGTCCGGGTACAGGAAATTATTATTATAAGGTAGGCGCAACACGTAAGAACGGAAATCATTTTGAGATCATTCTTCCTTATTAATTTAATTCATTGAAAATATTTTTGATTAGGAGCCGTAGCTTATGCTACGGTTTTTTTTGCTTATCAACGATTACATCTCCATGTTTAACGGGAATAGTTTCGGCAACTCTGCACCTGAGTAATTGATGTACTCTCTCATCCAATGGTCAGAAAAAAGATCAGGTTATTTACAAATAACAAGCCCAGGTGGATTCAAATCATCTTAAAACATTTTGGTGTTAATTTGCCAGGCACAACCATCGAAGATAAAAAGGATACCTTCCTATCAGCTACGCAAATGATACGCCTTTAGTTGTGTAAATGCGCGGATGCCGTGGTAAGACAGGGTGCTTCCTAATCCAGAATTTCTTCGGCCAGACCATGGTAGTGAAGCACTCACTCGTTCGCAGCAATTCCAGTAGACCGTTCCCGTATGCATATTTTTCATCACTTTATCTGCACGATCATAACTGGCAGAATAAACCGAAGCGGTTAAACCATACGGGGTATCGAGCATTAATTCGGTTGCTTCTTCATCGTTCTTTACTTTCTGAATGCCTATTACGGGACCAAAGGATTCATCCATCATCAGCTTCATGTCGTGATTTACGTTTACCAGAACTGCTGGTTCAAAATAATATCCTTTAGTGTGCTTCACTTCTCCGCCGTGTACCAATTTGGCACCCTTCTTCACTGCATCATCAATCTGGTCGAAAAGAAAGGATACCTGTTCCTTCCTGCAAAGCGGACCAAAATCTGATGCCGTTTCCAATGGATCACCGGCCTTCAATTTCTTAATCTTATTTAAATATTCAGATAAAAATTCATCGTAGATTTTTTCATGAACATATATCCTTTCAATAGCGCAACAGCTTTGCCCGTTGTTATACACTACTCCTTCAACTGCTGCTTCAGCAACTGTTTTTATATCTTCTACGTCGTCCATGATATACATGGGATCCTTTCCTCCAAGTTCCAGTTGGCAGCGAACCAGTTTTGGTGCTACTTTTTCTGCAATGTATTTGCCGGTTTTATAACTGCCGGTAAAAAAGTATCCATCAAGTGGCAGGTTAAGCAGGTATTCACCAACATTTCCTTTGCCAATTACGGTTTCGAATATACTTTCGGGTATTCCTGACCGGTAAAACAAACTTTGTATGTGCATTCCCGTTAAGGTAGAATATTCCGATGGCTTGTACAGCACTGCATTTCCTGCTATTAACGCCGGGATGAAAACGGTTATTCCAATTAAATAAGGATAGTTCCAGGCGGAGATGTTTGTAATAACACCCAAAGGCTCGTAAACAATTTTCTCTTTGGTTCCCCCATTTTCTGTGATCCACTCATCAGCCAGATATTTTTCGGAGTTTTCAATAAAGAAACGGATGCGTGCCTGTCCGCTTAAGAGTTCGCTGTAAGATTCCTTTATCGACTTACCCATTTCGCTGGTGAGTGTTTTAGCCAGTTCATCTTTTTCTGATTCTAGGAAATCATGAAACTTTTGGATGCATGTTATTCTTTCTTTAATCGGAACGGTTCTCCATGTTACCTGCGCTTGTTTTGCACGTTTATATTTTGCCTTTACGGATTCTTCTGTGTCCTCATGTACCTCTGCAATAACTTCTTCTGTTGCAGGATTGATAATTTTCATTTGTTGCTGTTTTTATTGATCTCTTTTATAAAACATTCGCGGATGTTTTTGCTGAGAGGTGAATTACCAAGACCTAAATTTTTCATTCGTTCAGGATGCCATTGTACCGCAAGCATAAAAGGTTTGTTGGATTTGTCTTTCCATTCAATTCCTTCGATCACATTGTCAGCTGACCTGCAGTTTTCCATTAAATCCTCGCCCATTGTTTTGATGGACTGGTGATGTGCACTGTTCACTACATCGGATGTTATTCCCGTGATTTCAGAAAGCAGCGTGTTTTCCTGTATTTTAATAGTGTGTTGCTGATCCTTCGTGTTTATTGTCCGGTGACCAATCTCTTTTTCCAACAGATCCTGGAATAATGTACCACCCTTATAAATATTTATTAACTGCAAACCCCTACAAATCCCCAGCACGGGTATCGAACGGTTTAGCGCGTTTTCCAGAAGTGATAATTCATACTCATCGCGCAATTCGTTCCAACCATTTTCAGGCTTACCAGGATACTCAATATTTCCATTATAAAATCGCGGATGACTATCGATACCGCCGGATAATACCAGTGCATCAATGTTCCTAACCATTTCATCATTTCTATTTTCCGCCGACAGTTTTATTATTTCTATATCATCATCTCCCCTTAACCAGGTTACATAGTTATTGTGCTTTTCATCGTTGCCTGTAAATGTTAATCCGATTTTCACGATACAAATTTAAAGCGCCTCTTCGTAAAGTTCTTTGAACTGATGCCTGAGAACGGGTTTTGGGTTATTAAGGTGACAGAAATCAGCAAACGCGAGGTCGGCGAGGGTTTCGAGGTGTTCGGAAGTTACGCCGAGCATACCAAGCGAAGAGGGCATCCCGATCTTTTTATTTAACGAACGAATATGAGCCACAACCGCTTTACCGGTTTTCTTTTTAAGCTGCATCGCGCGGGCGATGTTCCTGAATTTATCTTCCTGTCCTTCGATATTAAAGTTCATACCAAATGGCAGGCTTACTGCATTGGCGAGTCCATGGTGGGTATCGAGCAGGGATGATAAAGGATGGGCCATTGAATGGACAACGCCCAAACCTTTTTGAAATGCAACGGCTCCCATTAAGGAAGCGATCATCATTTTACTGCGAGATTCGAGGTTGGGTTTATTAACTGCCGTTTTTATAGATTCGTTTATAAGGGCGATGCCTTCGAGAGCAATGCCATCGCACATTGGATTGAAGCCGCGAGCGAGGTATGCTTCGAGGTTGTGCGTAAGGGCATCCATCCCTGTAGCCGCAGTAACAAAATGGGGTAGATCCATGGTAAGCAGCGGATCTGCAAAAACAATTTTAGCCAATAGTTTTGGGGAGAATAATATTCGTTTGCGATGTGTATCGTCTTCGGAAATGATGGCGCTTCTTCCTACTTCACTACCCGTACCGCTTGTGGTGGGAATGGTAATAAAATAAGGAACGCTTTCGGTTACGTATTGGTCACCGCCTATCAGGTCATCATAATCGAAAAGGTCGCGGTGGTGATTGATGTGAAGCGCTATTGCCCTTGCCACGTCCATTGCTGCCCCGCCGCCAATACCAATGATAGAATTACGGTCGAACCATTTGTAAATGTCGCCACCCTTTAATACATCTGATTTAACGGGGTTTTTATGTATCTCCGAAAACACTTCTACAGATATACCTTTATCCCTCAGATCCCTCTTTATCTTTTCAAAAAATTCAAGACCTGCTACTGTTGGGTCGGTTACAATGAGTGGTTTTGACAAACCCATAGCCATCATGTGTGGTGCAAGTTCATTTACCGCACCCGCACCAAATCGTATGGTGGTTGGAAAATTATATTGCCTTACTGTATTAAAATCTATGCTCATTATTTTTAGTATTAAATGACCTCAAAGTACCGCTTTAGTTCCCAGTCTGTAACGGCTTTGGAATACTGGCGCCATTCCCATTCGCGCGTACCGGTGAAGTGTTCAACAAATTTTTCGCCAAACAATTCCCTGGCCACAGGAGAGTTCTTCATTTCGGTGGTAGCTTCCGATAGGTTTTTGGGAAGCGTACCGTTTGCTTTATCTGCATACCCGCTACCAACGGTTGGAGCGATGCCCAGTTTTAATTTATTCTTTACACCATATAATCCTGATGCAAGGCAGGCGGCCATAGCGAGGTATGGGTTACTATCGGAACCAACCACGCGCGTTTCGAGGCGCGTAGATTTATCGCTACAAAGAACCCTTAGTGCCGTGGTGCGATTATCCATTGCCCAGGTGATGGTTGTAGGCGCCCACGCTCCCTCTACCAATCTTTTATAACTGTTCACAGTAGGTGCATACATGGGAAGAATAAACGGGAGACAGTACAACTGTCCGGCGATATAACTTTCCATCAGGTCGCTTATGCCCGATGGTTTATTAGCATCGGTAAATAAATTTTCTGACGCATCAGCGTTCCATAAGCTCTGATGCACATGGCCACTGCACCCAGGTAGTGTTTCACTGAACTTAGCCATGAAACTGGGTATGATATTGTGCCTGTGCGCGATTTCCTTTACGCCGCTTTTGAATAGCACAGCGCGATCGGCGGACTCGAGCACTTCGGCGTATTGGATGGCGGCTTCATATACACCGGGTCCGGTTTCGGTATGTATCCCTTCTATCGGCACCCTGAATTCAGTGAGCATATCAAAAAGGTCGTTAAAGAATTGTGTATTCTGCGATGCCCGAAGCATCGAATAACCAAACATTCCATTAGTCAAAGGTTTTAATCCTCTGAACTGTTGCTGGTATAATTCGTCACTGTTATTCTTAAAATTGAACCATTCGAATTCCTGTGAAAAGAATGGGGTGTATCCTGCGTCGCGGCACTGCTTATCGATCCGCTTTAATAAACTGCGCGGACATATCATGTGACCTTCACCGTTAGCATCACCAAAGTCGGCGAGGAAAAAAGGAAGGTTTTGTTCCCAGGGAATTTTTCTGAAGGTATTAAGGTCTATTAATGCTGTGGAGTCGGGGTAGCCCGTGTGCCAGCCTGTGATGGAGGCATTGTCGTATGCAGCATCCGATGCATCCCATCCGAATATCACGTCGCAAAACCCAAAGCCCTTTTCAACGACAGACAGGAACTTTTCCGAACTGATCATTTTGCCACGCAGGATGCCGTCGATATCGGTAATAGCGAGTTTCACCTTTTTTGAAGGATGGTCGGCCAGTTGCTGGGTGATGTCGATTACGGAGACCCTAACCTGCATGTATGGAATTTTTTACAAAGAAATGAAAACCTATATAAGCTACACCTAAAATGGCAAAATAGATAAGCGCTATCACAAGGTTTAAAGAGGTCATTGCAATTGAAGCGACTACAGAAACCACCAATGCAATTACTGGAAAATAAGGATAAAACGGGGTTATGAAAGGACAAATAAGCCGGGGTTCCTTTTTGCGTAGTACCAGCAGACTGATCATTGATATCATATATAAGGTGAGGGCGCCGAAGCAGGCCATGATGATGATTTCACTGGTTTTTCCGGTAAGCAGGGCAATGATCCCTGCGATCATGTTTGCAATCAATGCAATCGCAGGGGTTTTAAATTTGGCGTGGATCTTTCCAAATGCTTTTGGTATATACCCCACTCTTCCAAATTCAAAGGTTGCCCTTCCTGCGGCCAATATAATTCCATGGAAAGAAGCTATAA
>JBDTMM010000042.1:0-10370 GCA_039934275.1 Flavitalea sp.
GTATGCGGGCTTTTTTCTTGGTATTCTTTCGCAGGTAGCTGCTGGCTGGTTCAACTGAAGGCCTCCATCCAGAGTCCTTTTTGCTGGTTTTACCAACGCTTTATCCTCGTTTTACGGCAAGAAAAACATCCAAGAAAGTTAGTTTTTTTCTGCTAAATTTATTAGTGTTGATAAACTAATTTTATCTACATTTGTCAAACATTTTACTTTACCCATTAAATAATAACACATGTCTACAGAAAAACTCAAAGCCCTGAAACTCACAATAGACAAGATCGACAAAGATTTTGGCAAGGGGAGCGTGATGATGATGAATGAAAAATCAAGTGATCCGATGGAGGTCGTATCTACAGGGTCGATTGGTCTCGACACTGCCTTAGGAATAGGCGGTTTGCCAAGAGGAAGGGTTATTGAAATATACGGACCGGAATCGTCAGGTAAAACCACCCTGGCCATACATGTGATAGCAGAGGCACAGAAAAAAGGGGGCATGTGTGCGATTATCGATGCGGAACATGCGTTCGATAGTATTTATGCAAAAAAATTAGGTGTTGACGTGGATAATCTGCTGATCTCTCAGCCGGATTATGGTGAGCAGGGATTAGAAATAGCGGATCGTCTTATTCTTTCGGGTGCATTGGATGTGGTGGTGATTGATTCTGTTGCGGCACTGGTACCAAAGGGCGAATTGGAAGGCGAAATGGGCGACAGTAAAATGGGTCTGCAGGCAAGGTTGATGTCACAGGCGTTGAGGAAACTCACTGCTACTATCAGCAAAACAAATACGATCTGTATTTTCATCAACCAGTTAAGGGAAAAGATCGGGGTGATGTTCGGTAATCCCGAAACCACTACGGGTGGTAATGCGCTTAAGTTTTATGCATCCGTACGTTTGGACATCCGCAGGATGAGCCAGATTAAAGATGGTGACGAGGCGATAGGTAACCGTGTAAAAGTGAAAGTGGTTAAGAATAAAGTGGCGCCTCCTTTCAGGCATGCAGAATTTGATATCGTTTTCGGAGAAGGAATTTCCAAAACCGGCGAGATCATCGACATGGGAGTTGAATTGAACATTATACAAAAGAGCGGAAGCTGGTTCAGCTACAATGGCGATAAACTTGGACAGGGCCGTGAAACGGTGAAACAATTAATGCGTGATAATCCTGAACTCGCAAATGATATTGAGGGAAAGATCAGGGAAAAATTGAAAGAATTACAGGAGGCATAAATGAATGATTTGAAAAATCGCTAAGGGAACTACAAGAAGCATTTATTAAGTCATTCAATGAACTAATGGGTTACCTGCAAAGGTTAGGTGGAGGAGCTCATAAATTCAATCAGCCATTAGAACGAAATTCTGATAGATTTAATTTCTTTATCGCCTTCAAAATAGTTATGATGGGTTAGTAAGAACAAGGGTCTCCGTAAGGGGCCCTTTTTTTTGATTTAATTTTATTCTCTCTTGTATTTCCTGAAAATAATTTTCTGCTGTTTTGGTTTCACTAAACGCAACTAAGAATAATATACTTCAAGGTCTTTATCAAAGAGAAAGCAATTTGTGAATTGTTCATCACCAAACATTTTGCAATAAATATTATTGGTTAACTTTCTTCTGCATTGGCATCAATAAGTATAACTATGAATGTTATTCCACATAGGCCTTCCAAAGGAGAAAGACTTTGAAGGGGTTGTGCAGTAGCAAAAATTTTGCAATAAATATTGTTGGTTAATTAGCCGGAAGAGAAACCTGCTTGGCTGAGGTACTCATAAATGATACTGATCGGGCGACATGCTCAACTGCCAGTAACTCACAATCGTTTTTAACGTTTGGTGCCACTCCGCTGCTTTAGTGGGCTTTATAAAAACTCCCTGTATGGAAAGGTCATCGGAATCCGATACAACCTGAATGGTTGAGGCAGTAGTAAAAAACATAAATGGAATTCTCTTTTTATTTAACGCGGCATCATTTCGGATCATTTCCCTGAATTGAAATCCGCTCACCTTCGGCATGTTAATATCAGAGATAATAAAAAACGGATAAACATTTTCCTGTTTCAGAAATGTAAGCGCCGAATCGGCCGTCTTAAACAAATGAATTTCATTAGGCAGATTGAGATCGGCAAAAATCTCGATCAGGAGCTGAAGATCTTCATGATCGTCATCTATTAATACAATGGGGCCGCTTTTGTTCATCCGCCGATTTACAACAAATATAGGAGGTGTACTCCTTTTCTGGATTTTTCGTTTCCCCTCGCCCTTTCCTGAATCCAAACATTATGACACCCTATGAATAGAATAGAACTGCAAGGCATATAGTGATGAGTCAGGCGGTTCTTCTGATAAAGAATTGCATCACTGTTTTCATTATATCTGTAACGAATCCGGTTGGGGATATGTGGCGCAATGCCTGGCAGAATGGCCCGGAGATAACAGCAATTAATTTTTATACACCTCCAGTTCACGTAAAGTAAGCTGATGCATCCACGTAAATAAACCGGCGCTGTTTTGATCGTATTGATCAATTTGATTCCATACTTTTAAAAATACTTTTACAAGAATATTATTACAAACAGTATGATCTGGTATTTGACTGGTGATCACCCCGTATAACGGTCCCGAGTACACGTCGTACAGGTACGAAAATGCCGATCGGTCTTTCGCTTTAAGCAACTCAGTAAATTCCTCTAAAGAATGATCGCCGTATAGCATTTTGCCGTTAGTATTTCTGAAATGAAACGCCTTGCTTCATAAAATATCAGGAATATTTAGAAATGGATTCAGGAAATTGAGAGGAAGATTGTTCAGTACACCCTTAGCGTCTTGCCTATAAAGGTGTTGAGAGTAAGATAATATATTTCGGATGAATAATATAAATTATACCTCTTAGTTCAAGCATTATCCTGTATACAGGGATAATAGCTCAACAGAATGCGAATAATACAAATACTTTTGACTCACTAATTTGTTTGCACGTTTGAAAGCGATACTACTGTTGATACTTCCGGTTTTTTTCCTTGCACCTGGAATTAAAAAACATAAAAGCTAAAGGAAGAACCTTGAGCCTGCAAACTTTTCCCGGTAGAATAGAATGCAAATTTTATAACAAAGTAGGGGCATCGGTTTCGCATCATGATACAGACAAGATCAACAACGGCTGAGGGTAAACGGAATCCTGCGAACGAAACCTTTCTGAAAGAATTTAAAATGAAGGAAGGGGTTTACCTTTCTTATACAAAATCAAAAGGCATCGATGATCATCCGTTTGGGAAGATTATGCCCGATATGGCTCGGCCTATGAAGGATGGACCCCATTCGGCGAATGGATCAACCATACTGTAAACCTTAAAAAAAAAGGTAATTACCTCACTGCGTTAAGGTATAATGCAAATGGTGTTGGCGAAATTGCAATAAATGTGTTAGTAACCTGTGGCCGAAATCTTAAGAGTACCATCGACCCATAAGCATGCCGATACAGTGGAAACGTAGTTGATCATGGAACTATGAATTTTGATTATCCGGAGTGTAAGAGGCAATAGGTTGGAGGGAACGGAAGACAGCCACTAAAACACATAGGATTTATAATTCCTGTTGTGTGCTTGTATAGCGCTCGTATAGTGCTTGTTTAGCCGTTCGTTATACAAGAACTATACAAGAACTATACGAGAACTGAACAAGAGATGATGATAACCATGCGCTGGATTGTATTCAAAAGATATTCATTCTTATATGGCTGAAGCGGGAAGGCGCACCTCCATAGTCTTCCGGCTTCGTTTTCACGATAACCTGGGTACAAAAGACATCGGCGACATCATGTACTGTTCCCGAAAGACCGCCCAAATCCAGTTTACGAGCGCTGCTGAAACCTCAAGGATCAACCTCGCGCACTTTTTAACCATTCCCATCATCATCCTTCCCTCCCTACCAATATCATAGTACCGGAATTCATCCATTCCCTCAAATAGTATCATTAGCACTAATCTCCCCTCCTTCCCCTGCATTTTATTTAAAAAAAATATCCTTACCTGTTGGAATTTTTTTCTATTTTTGGTTCCATACTTAATAGCGTGGTTAAATAAAGAAAATAGACATTATCAAACTATTAAAAAAGTGCCAGCATACAAGGGAAATAAAAGAAGAACTGGAGTTTGTGTGAAATCAGTACCATTTATTTCAATCTGACCGGAAAACTTATCGCTGTTTACGATTGAACAACCTTATCCTCAGTTCCGTAGTTTATTTGAATAATATGACCCTCCCTGAAGTGGCAACATTGCTCGAGGATCGCCCTGATGTAAAAGTATTTATTGATAAACAACTTACCATTCAGAAAAATTTACCACCACCTTATCATAAACGGAAACATTCAAACAAGCTTTAAATAGTATTGCGAATTAAACAAGGCTAAAACCCGTAGTACTAAACAAAGAAAACGAACACGTAGAGAAAAATAATCATAATGGAAGTATTTCCATGAACTGCTAGAACTGTTGTAAAAGCAAACCAAGACTATGATTTTTATGCGGATTGCATTTATTGTATTGACGTTTGCTATGATGTCATTTAACAACGCTGAACCACCAGTGTATAAGGTGAAGCGGATGAAAAAATCATTTGAGGTAGATGCACGGTGGGATAAAAAAGCCTGGAAGAATATTGATGCTGTAGAGGTTAGCCATTTTATCAGGCAAGTGCCCAGCACCCATCCCATCACCGAAGTAAAAATGGCCTACGACGACGACAATCTCTATGTCATCTTTCGTGTACAGGATCAGTATGTCCGTTGTTTAACAAACGAAATTAATGGCCCGGTATGGAAAGATGCCGCGGTGGAGTTTTTTTTCTGCCCCGATACCAGCCTGTCTAAAAAATATTTTAACCTCGAAGTGAATTGCGGGGGCACCGCCCTGCTTGGATGCAGCTCTACCAAGCCTACGCCTGAAGATGTAAAATTAATTCAGGTGGCTCATTCCCTCCCTTCGATCATTGATCCTGAAATGACCGATCCGGTAACCTGGACGCTTGAATACAAGTTGCCATTGAACATGCTTGAGAAATACATGAACATCATCCACCCTAAAAAAGGGGTAAGCTGGAAGGCAAATTTTTGCAAGATCGCAGAAAACAATTCAAGACCACATTATATGACCTGGAGCCCCATTGAGGATCCTAAACCAAATTTCCACATGCCCCAATATTTTGGGAGCCTGCAATTTGAGTGAGCATCGATTAAATAATTAAAAAATAGACGACGTTATAAAATAGTATCGGAGCGAATGATAAAGAGAAACTGGACAAGTTTATTTATAATGATTATGATTAGTTGTTTTGGTAAACCGGGTTATGCTCAGGAAGCTGGATGGAGAATCCCTTCATGGGCAGACACCATGAGTACGCCATTCCCTGTTACCCAAGCGGTATTAAAAGAAGGAAAGAAAATATATTCTACCTTCTGCCAGGCATGTCATGGGCAGAACGGAAATGGAGAAGGTGCGCCGGGAATGACGTTCGAAGTAAAACCAGCAAACTTTCACGACCATGAAGTAATGCGCCAGAAAGACGCTACATTATTTTGGAAGGTAACCAGGGGCCATGGCGGCATGCCCGCATTCGCAACTTCATTAACGCTCGAACAGCGCTGGCAGGTGGTTTCCTACCTGCGCCAATTCTCAAAAGATAAAAACGGCAAGCCAGCGCCTGCCTTTGATAATACATTACAAACCGCAGGTTATACGATAGATCCCGCAATGACCAGCGGGTATTTTCCGGTTCCGCATAAAGTAAGCAATGTAATTGGTTCAAAAACCTTGCAGTTTATGGTGGATACGGTTGTTAGCGGGCTTACCCTTCCATGGAGCATGGCTTTTTTACCGGATGCAAAAACAGTGCTTATCGCGGAACGCTCCGGCAAACTGCTGAGCGTAAAAAATGGCAGCAGGCAAAAATCTCTGGTAAAGGGCGCTGTGCCTACCAGCCTGCGCGAAGTGAAGCTGCATCCGAATTTCGAAACCAATCACCTCATTTACCTTTCCTATTATATCGAGCCCATCAGGGATAAAGATTCTACTAAACGCGATGGTGGCTATGCAGTGATCATGAAGGCAACGCTCGAAAATGATTCGCTGTCGAACGTCAAAATAATTTATAAGGTAGGTCCATTTAAAGAAAATGGATTTTGGTACGGCAACAAAATGGCGTTTGACAAGGAAGGATATTTATATGTCACTATCGGGCAACGCGAAATTGGCCAGCTACACAGGTGGAACATCGCACAGGACAATCAATACATTTCCGGAAAGATCATTCGCCTGAATGACGATGGAAGCATTCCAAAAGACAATCCTTTCGTGAATGTGCCCGGAGCATTGCCAGAAATTTATAGCCTCGGTCATCGCATGCCCGAAGGACTCGTATATGATAAACATACGGGCAGGTTGTGGGAGAACGAACACGGTGAAAATGGCGGCTGCGAGCTGAATCTTCTTGGTGCCGGGAAAAATTACGGGTGGCCCAAAACCACTTTCAGCATCAACTACGACGGCACCATCATTACCACCGACACGGTACTACCGGGAATGGAACTGCCGGCACACTACTGGAAACCTGCCCTCGCACCAGCGGGAATGGATTTCATATACGGCGATCGTTATCCCGGGTGGAACGGCAACCTGATCATTGGATCCCTTGTACAAAAAAGGCTCAACAGAACAATCATGGATGGTGAAAAAGTTACCGGGGATGAAAAGCTGATACAGGGCATTGGCAGGGTTAGGGATGTTGCTTACGCACCCGACCAATTTTTATATGCCCTTACCGAAGACACGGGATTATTGATAAGAATATTACCTGTTAAAAAAAGCAATACTAAACAAACCAAAACGAAGAAAACCAAATCTGTCAGGACTTGAATTTGTCACTTAAAACCAAAACTGAATTATGAATTGTACTTTGACTGCTGCAAGATTGACCGTCTACCATGATAGGCCGCTTCTTGGGAAAACATTATTTAAATTTTTTATGCGGATGAGTGTGGCGATGCTAGCACTATTGGTATCATCCATTCAACTGCTGAACGCTTCACCGATAAAGGGCAAAGCTGTTAGCCCGGTAAAAGCGGAACTTAAAAATGAATCGCTTGTTCAGGCGTTTCAGCAGGTTAACCCGAATATTGTTGTGAAGGGAAAGGTGACCAACGAAAAAGGGGAACCACTTGTGGGTGTAAGTGTAACACTGAAAGGAAAAACAAGCGGTACATCAACCGATGAAACCGGGGCTTATTCCTTAAATGTTCCTGGTGAAGGAACCCTTGTATTTACCTACGTTGATTTTGCAACTCAGGAAATTGAGGTCAACGGCAAAGAAACAATCGACGTGGTTTTGTCGCAGACCGATAAGGCACTTAGCACAGTTATCGTTACCGCACTGGGTATTACCCGTTCTGTAAAGTCACTAACCTACGCAGCACAAAATATAAAGGGAAGTGAAATGAATGAGGCAAAGGAAACCAACGTGATCAATTCACTGCAGGGCCGTGTAGCGGGTTTGACCATCACGAAAAATGCGACTGGTCCCGGTGGCGAATCAAAAGTTTTATTAAGAGGTAACCGTTCTCTTTCCGGAAACAGCGATCCGCTTTACGTGATAGACGGTGTTCCACTTGCTGGCGGCATTGAAATGCTGAACCCGGATGATATTGAAAGCATGACCGTTCTTAAAGGTGCCTCTGCGGCCGCATTATATGGTAGCCAGGGCCAAAATGGTGCGATCATCATCTCTACCCGCAGGGCAAGGTCCGGCGCAATTAATGTTGAGTACAATGGTGGTGTTTCTCTTGACCAGGCATCAATATTACCAAAATTGCAATATAAATATGGCCAGGGTGATGCAGGAATTTATGTCGCAAGTTCTGAACATAGCTGGGGACCAAAAGCAGACGGACAGCAAGTGACTCTTTGGAACGGCGAAAGTGTTCCGCTGACCGGACAACCCGATCGTTTGAAAGATTTTTTCAGAACGGCAACTACCCTTACCAATTCTATCAGCCTTAGTGGTGGAACTGAAAAGATGCAGGCTTTTTTCTCTTATGGTAACACACATGCCGAAGGAATAATGCGGAATAACAATCTTGACAGACATAACATAGATCTGAAAGTTGGATACAATGTAAATTCAAAATTATCCATCAATACAAAACTTACTTATATCTATGAAGATGTGAAGAATCGAGTAACTCCCGGTGAAGGCGGTACGTATGCACTCCCTTCTATTTTCCGCTCGCCAACTTCAATCCCGGCAAATGAAATGAAGAAATATTCATATGTGGATGAAAATGGAAATGAAAAACAAAGCTATTGGAAGCCAGGATCTTCCATTCTTGAAAATCCATACTGGGCGCTGAACAGGGTAAGTTTTTATCAGCAAAAAGACAGGATCCTCGGATTGTTTGTTGCGAAATATGAATTTACTGACTGGTTAAACCTGCAGGTTCGCGGAAGCATCGACAAAACACTTCGGCAAACTGACAACAAGGTTTGGAGCGATAACTATTTCAGTCTTGTTGGATCGGATTACAATTATGATACCTACAGAGATCAATCAACAAACGTTGATGTGTTGCTTTCTTTCAATCATAAATTATCTAAAAGATTTGACCTCTCTGGTAATATCGGTGGCGCATCACAGCAAGGTAATTTCTATAGCCAGCTGAACGCGGCCAATGGCCTGAACAAGTCGAACTTCTTTTACATGAGCAATGCAAAGAATCCGTTCATTACAGACAAAGACGGAAAAAATCCACAGGTACTTTCTGTTTATGCAACGGCAACTTTGAAATACAATAATTATTTATATCTCGATGTAACTGGAAGAAACGACTGGTCAACAGCGTTGCCAAAAAATAACAAATCTTATTTCTATCCATCCATTGGTCTTGCAGGAATTATTTCAGAAATGGTCAAACTTCCTTCATGGATTTCCTATGGAAAGGCGAGGATCACTTTTGCAAATTCAGGTTACGGTGGACTAGAATACCTGGATCAGAATTATTACCAGGTTGGGATTGGCGGTTCGATCATTGCCCCAACGGTGCGGTCATTCTCCGAATACAAGCCCGAGCTTACCAGTTCATTTGAAGCGGGACTTGAATGGCAATTTTTCAACGACCGCGTAGGGTTTGAAGCCACTTATTATGACACAAAAAGTAAGAACCAGTTACTGCTGATAAACGTACCAGAGCCATCAACGTTCACCCAGAGATATATTAATGCAGGCCTTATCCGCAACACCGGATTTGAACTGATGGTACATGGTACACCTGTTAGATCGAAAGATTTCTCCTGGAATGTGAGTTTGAATTTCTCTACCAATAAAAACAAAGTGGAGTCATTGCTGCCAACTGTGAAGTCTGTGGTTCTTGAAGACGACAGAGAGGCGCAGATACGGGCAGCTGTTGGCGGAAGCTATGGCGACATGTATGTAAAGGATTGGATGAAAGATTCCGTCTCAGGAAAACACCTTGTTGACGATAACGGTAAACCGATTCTTACCGATGGCAACACTGTATTTCTTGGTAACTACAATCCTAAATACATGATGGGCCTTTCGAACAGCTTTACGTTCAAAGACTTTTCATTGAGTTTTCTTATCGATTACCGCAATGGTGGATATATAATTGCGGGAACACAGGCCCTGCTAGATGCTGACGGACATTCTGCAACATCACTACAGGGTCGTGAAGGAGGTTTGGTGCTGGATGCTGTAACAGAGAGTGGTGCAAAAAACACTACGAGCATTACTTCCCAGGCTTATTATAGTGCGATAGGAGACAGGTATCCAACGGGTATGCTGTATGCTTATTCTGCAACCAATATGAGACTGCGCGAACTTACACTCGGATACAGACTTCCACGCAGATTATTCGAAGCCTCTAAATTTGTCAGAGACGTGAAATTTTCACTTGTAGGTAGGAACCTATTCTTCTTCAAGCGTGATGCACCTATCGATCCGGAAATTACCAATGGTCTCACAGGAGGTGGTCTTGAATATGGAGCCCTTCCTTCTACTCGGAATTATGGTGTTAATATTAAAGTATCGTTTTGATAGCCTTTAGAACGAAAAATATTAAAAAGTTAATAATGAAAATCAAGATATCGATGCGTTATAGAAATTTGACAACCTGCCTGTTCTTTTTTTCAACACTGTTGTGGATGGGTTGCAGCAAACATGAATTTAATTCGAGAAACACAGATCCTACAAGGGTAACGGTGTTAAGTCCAACCGACATAAAGGGTGCATTTCCCAGCGCGCTGTACGCGGGGATGAACAGTGGGCCCGGTGTTGTGGATTACCAGCAGGCTCAAAATCTTTTTGCAGAC
>JBDTMM010000043.1:0-10301 GCA_039934275.1 Flavitalea sp.
GCAACCTGTTATTGCAATTACTGAAAGAAAGGAATATAGACAGGGAGCATGTTCTTTACATGGGGGATGACATTCCCGATTATATGTCGATGCAGGAAGTGGGCTTACCCTGTGCACCGGCTGATGCGGCTGAAGAAATCAAAAAGGCATCCTTATACATTTCGTTATACGATGGGGGGCGCGGATGTGTGAGAGAAGTTATTGAAAAAGTGCTCAAGCTTAATGGTCACTGGGAACTCGATACTACCATCTCGAATAAATAGAACGAAGGGCATCGTATATATTATAACAGAACCAATGAAACCAATTGCTGCATTTTTACGGTTGATCAGGTCTGTGAATCTTCTGTTCATTTTCATTACGCAGTTGTTGTTTCAATATGCGATCATCGTCCCGATGTTCGGCGAAACAGGAATGTTGTCTCCTGCACTTCCATTAAAACATTTTTTATTACTCAGTTTATCTTCTGTGCTGATTGCTGCGGCGGGGTATATCATCAATGATTATTTCGATCTGAATATCGACAAAATTAACCGTCCCGGTAAAATTGTTGTGGAAAAGGCGATCAGGAGAAGATGGGCGATCGTATGGCACTGGGTGCTGTCTCTTGCAGGAGTGGTTATAGGGTTTTATGTGGGATGGCGTGCAAGCGCCTTCTGGCTTGGCTTTGCGAACGCTGCCTGTGTTGGTGCATTGTGGTTTTATTCCACCACGTTCAAGAGAAAAATATTAAGCGGTAACATTATTATTTCATTGCTTACGGCGTGGGTGGTGCTGGTAATTGGTTTTGTAACTCACTACCGTTTGGTAATGCACATGGATCTTTATGGATTTTCCTTTCAGTCAAAATTATTACGGTTCACCTTTTTATATGCGGGTTTTGCATTTATTATTTGCCTGGTGAGGGAAGTGGTTAAAGATATTGAAGACATGGAGGGCGATGCAAAGTATGGTTGCAGAACGATGCCGATAGTGTGGGGAGTAAATGTATCGAAAGTATTTGCGGGTACCTGGTTGTCGGTAATAACTGCAACGCTGATAATCGTGTTTGCATATATATTACAATTCAGATGGTGGGTGGCTGCAACGTATTGTGCATTATTGATCATTTTGCCGCTGATAAATATATTAATTGGATTGTACAGGGCAAAATCGATTGCCGATTATCACCGCTTGAGTAAGTGGATAAAATTCGTGATGTTCACAGGCATCGTTTCTATGATATTTATATGGGTAAAATAATTCTTGCTTCGAAGTCGCCACGAAGAAAAATGTTACTGGAATGGGCAGAGGTAGCCTTTGAAGTGAGGGTGAATGAAACCGATGAAACTTTTCCTGCAACACTGGCAGTGGAACTTGTACCGGAACACATTGCGTTAAATAAAGCAGTTGCAATAAATGCAGAAGAAGACGAAATTATTATTGCTGCCGATACCATCGTGGTGCTGGATATGGAGATCATAGGAAAACCCCGCGACCGTATAGACGCCATCCGGATTCTGCAAAAACTTTCTGGGAGAACGCACCGGGTAATAACCGGTGTGGTAATAAAAAAAGGAGCGGTGATGAACTCATTCCATGACATTACAGAAGTTGCTTTTCATGAAATTACTATAGGCCAGATTGAATTTTACGTGGATAAATACAAACCCTATGATAAGGCCGGCGCCTACGCCATACAGGAATGGATAGGAGTGGTAGGAATAAAAAAAATCGATGGTGACTTTTACAATGTGATGGGTTTACCTGTAAGCAGGGTGGTTAAAATACTAAGGCAATTAGTTTAAAACATCATTTCTTCAATTAGCAGGCGCTTTATTTTTACTTCATAATTGAAGCAGAATATGACGGAGCGGCTACTGCAATTCATTTGGCAGTTTCAATATTTTAATAAGATTAACCTAGTAACTAGTAAAGGGGAGAAGGTGGTAATTGTTCACCAGGGGCAGGGGAACAACCATCAAGGTCCGGACTTTTTGGAAGCGAGGGTAAGAATACAGGATCAGGTATGGGTGGGCAGTGTTGAACTGCATATTGACGCTTCGGGATGGCACAAACATTCGCACCACTGCGACAGTAACTATAACAATGTAATCCTGCACGTAGTATGGAATAATGACGATGAACGCGTTGCTCAGTCCATTCCAACATTGGTGCTGAACGGAAGGGTGCCGGGAATTTTGCTGAGTCAATACGAGTCTTGGATGAACAGCTCGACATTTATTCCATGCGGACAAATGATCACTTCTGTAGATGAAATGGTTTGGCTGGGGTGGAAGCATAGGCTGGTTTCGGAACGGCTCCAAAGAAAATCGGAAATCGTGCGGGGGTTACTGGATACCAATAATTTTCATTGGGAACTGACGTTGTGGTGGATGCTGGCGAAAAATCTGGGACTTCATGTAAATGCAGAAGCATTTGAAGAAATCATGCAATCCATACCTTATGCTGTTTTATTGAAGCACAAGAAAAGCATTCACCAGGTGGAATGTTTACTGCTTGGACAAGCGGGATTATTGCAGGGAGAATTTCACGACAAATATGCGCTGATGCTGCAGAAGGAATATCATTTTTATCAAACAAAATATGGGCTTAGGAAAATAAATGTCCCCGTTCATTTTCTGCGAATGCGGCCGGTGGCTTTTCCAACTGTTAGGCTCGCGCAGCTTGCTATGATCATTCATTCCACCGATCAATTATTTTCAACAATACTGGTAACGGATGATCTCAAAAAAATAAAAAACTATTTTGAAATCACTGGGAATGATTACTGGCACTATCATTTTTTACTAGGAGAAGAATCTGTATATCAGCCAAAAACGCTGGGAATGAGTATGATCAACAGCATCGTCGTAAATACCATCGTACCAATGTTGTTTTCTTACGGTGCATACCACCAGGATGAAAAATTAAAAGAAAAGGCCATTTCGTTACTCGAACAAACTGAAGGAGAAATGAATTTATTTATACGCGAGTTTATGAAGCTTGGTGTTAAAAATAAAAATGCCCATAATTCACAGGCTCTTCTCGAATTAAAATCACAATACTGCGATAAACGGCGTTGCCTCGATTGCGCGGTTGGGCATTCGATTATGAAGAGGTAAAACAATTAAACTGAAGAGCATTCGATTAATAAAAGTGAAAATAATAAATGAATGTCAGAGCTATTAATAAAAATTCATCACTTCCAATGCCTAAAATAAAACTCCTCGATTTTCTCCTAAGAATTAATTGATCTCACTTCAAAGAAATTATTCTTTCCATAGTTTATCAACCATTTTCAATTCCCTTAATTTTTAATAAACAACCTCCAATCCATCACACCACAGCAACTTTCCAGTTGAAGTTCACATTAACTTCTATGTCCGGATGAATGCTATACCTAACAGGGCAGGTTTCTGCGGCTCGCTGCAAAATGGTTTGTTGTTTGGTATTCAGGTCCAGGCCACCAGGGAAATGAAATGTTAAATTTATTCCACCAATGCGCCGTGGGTCGGTCTTCATGATCTTTTCTACTTCAATTTTTACACCCTTTAGGTCTACTTTCATTTCCTCAGCGCGCATACCCATAATCGTTAGCATACAGGCTCCCAATGCAGTAGCCACAAGGTCTGAAGGCGAAAACCGGTCGCCCTTGCCTTTATTATCTACTGGCGCATCCGTTTCTATAACCGTTCCCGAGCGCAGGTGTGTATTGATTGTACGCTGACTTTCGTCATAAATCACTATAGATGTCATTAGATATATTTAGCCTAAATTTACGTTGATTACTTTAAATCATTCCCGGTGAAGAAATTACTTCTTTCAATAATGGCAGTGATGTTTGCCAGTTCCCTGATTGCACAAATCTCAAATCCAGACGCAAAAAGGGAAGCGAAACAACAAAAGAGAAACGAAAAACGTGAACGCCTGAATCTCCTTTCCCGCCAGGAAGAGGAAGGTGAAGTTATTTTCAATAAACAAAATGTATTCACAGCAAAACTCGCCACTGATGGCTACAGTATCGGATACGAATTTGGCAGGTACAAGTCGAACCGCAAATCCATTCTATTCAACTTTGATATTTCTGAAAAGAAACATCCTAAGGAAAAGAAGGAAGGGTTTTTCGATCCGGGTCAGCTGAAGGTGAACTATCTCGCCTTTGGAAAATTAAATACATTTTACCAGGCACGCTTTGGTGCAGCCATTCAACAGGTAATAGGAGGGAAGGGAAATAAAAATGGAGTGCAGGTTTCAGCGATCTATGGTGGCGGACTGGCCATTGGATTGGTGAAACCATATATTATCGATTCGCAAACCCCTAATGGTGACGTTATCCCCTCGCGTTACCCGGAAATCATAGACAGCGGGTACCTTGAAATAAAAGCTAAAGGATTTTCCGGCGGTTGGAACGGCTTAAAGGTTCGTCCGGGTGCTTATTTGAAAACTGCAATGAGGTTTGATTATGGACGACTGAATGAAACAGTAACTGCTATTGAAGTAGGGCTAAGCGCAGAAATGTATGCCAATAAAATTCCGCAAATGCTTTATAACAAGGAGAAACAGTTGTTTTTTAATGCATATGTTGCTATTCTATTGGGGCGCAGAAAGTAAACTTTTTATCAGAACTTTGCAGCATGCAGGAATTACCCGTGATTAGTGAAATCCCAGTTTCATCAAAAATAAAAAAGCCAGACTGGCTCCGTGTTAAGCTTCCCACTGGGGAGAATTATAAACATGTAAGGTCGCTGGTTGACAATCATAAATTACACACCATCTGCGAAAGTGGAAACTGCCCAAATATGGGCGAATGCTGGGGTGAAGGCACGGCAACATTTATGATCCTGGGCAACGTTTGCACCCGCAGTTGCGGATTTTGTGCGGTTGCAACAGGCCGTCCGGCAACAGTGGAATGGGACGAGCCACAACGCGTGGCCGAAGCCATCTACCTTATGAAAGTAAAACACGCCGTAATCACCTCTGTTGACCGTGATGAATTGAAAGACGGCGGAAGCATCATCTGGTACAATACCATTAAGGCCGTGAAGTCTCTTACTCCCCATACAACGCTGGAAACGCTGATCCCCGATTTTAAGGGTGAGAGGGAAAATATAGAAAGAATCATCGAAGCAGCACCTGAAGTAGTGTCGCATAATATAGAAACGGTTGAACGCCTCACGCGCCAAGTACGCATTCAGGCAAAATACCGTCGAAGCATGGAGGTGCTGAAAGTTTTGAAACAGGGAGGTATGCGCACTAAAAGCGGCATCATGCTGGGCCTTGGAGAAAAAAAAGAAGAAGTGATACAAACGCTTACCGACTTACGCGATAATGGGGTTGATGTAGTAACCATTGGCCAATATCTTCAGCCCTCAAAAAAACATTTGCCGGTAACAAGGTTCGTTCACCCCGACGAATTCAAAGACTACAAAGAGGCGGGATACCAGCTGGGGCTTGATTACGTGGAAAGCGGTCCGCTTGTACGTTCTTCATACCACAGCGAAAAGCATGTGATCGAAGGTTACGGAAGAGAGCAATGGCTAAGGGAAAAAGCATTACTTTTGCCGGCTTAAAGCAAGCGTAGCCTGGAATGGAGAATATTCGGAATTTTTGCATCATCGCCCACATAGATCACGGAAAAAGTACCCTGGCAGACAGACTGTTACAAATAACCAACACCATCAGTGAACGAGACATGATGGACCAGGTGCTGGATGACATGGACCTAGAAAGAGAAAAGGGTATTACCATTAAGAGCCACGCAATCCAAATCAATTATCACCACACCGACAAGAAGGAATACATTCTCAACCTCATTGACACACCCGGCCACGTGGACTTTAGCTACGAGGTGAGCCGCGCACTGGCTGCCTGCGAGGGCGCGCTGCTGCTTGTAGACGCCACCCAGGGAATCCAGGCCCAAACCATTTCCAATCTTTACCTGGCCATTGAAAATAACCTGGAGATCATCCCGGTGATCAACAAGATTGATATGGACGGCGCCATGATTGATGAAGTGGAGGACCAGATCGTGGAACTGATAGGCTGTAAAAGAGAAGAGATCCTGCACGCTAGTGGAAGAACAGGACTTGGCGTAGATAAAATACTGGACGCCATCGTCAATATTATTCCAGCACCCGTTGGTAAACCCAATGCACCGCTTCAGGCCCTGATATTCGACAGCGTATTCAATAGTTTCAGAGGAATAATAGTTTATTTCAGAATATTCAATGGGGCCATCAGAAAGGGAGACATTGTAAAGTTTGTGTCTACCGACCAGCAATACCAGGCCGATGAAGTGGGTATATTGAAATTGAAAATGTCTGAGAGGAAAGAGGTGCTTTGCGGTGACGTAGGGTACATTATCACCGGAATTAAAAATGCAAAAGAAGTAAAAGTGGGTGATACTATTACACTCGCTGCAAATCCAACGCAGGAAATTATAAAAGGTTTCCAGGAAGTTAAACCGATGGTATTCGCGGGAATATTTCCGGTAAATACGGATGATTTCGAGGAGTTGAGGGATTGCATGGATAAACTTCAATTGAATGACGCGTCTCTGAGTTTTGAATTGGAAACCTCTCAGGCCCTGGGATTTGGGTTTCGTTGCGGATTTCTCGGAATGCTTCACATGGAAATTATCCAGGAGCGCCTTGAGCGCGAGTTCAATCAAACGGTAATTACCACCGTTCCCAACGTAAGTTTTATAGCCCATACCACCAACGGTGATACGATAATTGTAAATAATCCCACAGAGTTTCCTGATGCAGTGAAAACAGAAAGAATTGAAGAGCCTTATATCCGTGCGCAGATCATTACAAAACCCGAATACATCGGAAATATAATGACGTTGTGCCTCGGAAAAAGAGGAATGCTTATCAACCAAAGTTATCTTACCACCACCCGCGTTGAATTAATATTTGAAATTCCGCTTACGGAAATCGTTTTCGATTTCTATGATAAATTAAAATCACAAACGCGCGGTTATGCCTCTTTTGATTATTCTCCGATAGGATATCGCGATGCCGATATTGTAAAGATGGATATTTTATTAAATGGTGATAAGGTAGATGCATTAAGTGCATTGATCCATCGTGCGAAAGGACAGGAATTCGGCAGAAAACTCTGTGAAAAATTAAAGGAACTGGTTCCCCGCCAGCAGTTCCAGATCGCCATACAGGCCGCAATAGGAGCAAAAGTTCTTGCCCGAGAAACCATATCTGCAATGCGTAAAGACGTAACCGCAAAATGTTATGGTGGCGACATCAGCCGTAAAAGAAAATTGCTGGAAAAACAGAAAGAAGGAAAGAAACGCATGCGCCAGATCGGAAATGTGGAAGTACCACAGGAAGCGTTTCTTGCTGTTCTCAAACTCGATGATTGATCTTTGCGCCTTTGCGGTTCCTTTGCGTCTTTGCGTGAAACCTTTAACGCAGTCATGGTTCTCGCAAAGGCGCAAAGGAAGCGCAAAGACGCAAAGGGGCTATTTCTTTTTTGCTCTCTCTATATTTTTTTGCGAAGCTTCCTCCAATTTTTGTTCATCAATATTTCCCTGGTCATCGCGGAGTTTATTATCAACTGGAAATTGCCCATCCTTTAATTGAAAATCAAATACGCGGTCAACGTGAACCCACTGACCTTTCTGCCATTTGAACCCTTCATAACTACCGTCCGGTATATAAGTATTTTTTCTTGTAGGTTCTTCAGATTCTGAAATGAGGTGATCGAAAATAATCATGTCGAGGTCAGGATCGTAATTAAGGAGAGTGCTTGCTTCCTTTTTATATTCCATAGCAAATCTTGCCTGTGTGGGTTTTTTGGTGGTATCGTCTTTAAATGAAATGAACGGTCCCCCAAAAACCGGCTCCTGCTTTTTATTAAGCGTTACTACTTCCATCCATTTTTTATTGCTGCTTACGCTGTAATCATCAAACCCCAACAGGGTATAATACTTCACCCCATTATATTCTTTTAAAACAATCTTATAATAAATGGCGCCGATCCAGTTTATATTTGTGCGAACCGAATCAACAGGCCTGGCAGTGAACATGGAATAATCGAACAGGGGAAAAAGTTTAAGTGAGCCGTTGTTTGTCTTAACCTGAATTGCGCCCTTCTGTAAAAAAACATATTCATCCCTTTTCAGTTGCCATGTAAAAATCCTGAAGCTGCTATCGGGTGCATACAATCTTGAAATGGTTTGTAAGGAATCAAACGGATAATCGAATGAATCGTCGAGTTTGAGCGCGCGAACTAGTCCACGTACAAAATTACTATCTGCCCTAAACCTTGCCGGGGCGGTTGTTGCGTTGATCATGCTATCCGCAAAAATCTGCAGACTATCTTCTTTTTTGAGTAATTGCCTGCGATTGTCGTTTGTAATCGACTGACTGTTAGTGGTCAGTTGTGTAAGAGTCAGAAAGATTAGTAAGAAAAAGGATGATTGTTTCATAGTAATGATGGGTATATAAATACTCAATCCAAAAACTCATAATTAAATTGAGTACAAATTTAATTGCAATAAACAACAATTTATTGTTATAATCTCCTGCTAAACAGTTCATTGAAATAATTTTATTTTTCCCGACCTTGCCGAGCAAGGTTTTAGTATATCTCTTTATAAATATTAACTATGGAATACAATCAAGAAGGTGGCAGCACAGTGGGCCATTTCGTAGAGAACCTGGATTCTGATGATCAGGTTTCCGGAATTGTTCCAAACGTTAGCAACTTTGAAAGGGGTTTGTCTATCGGAATTGGTGCCTTACTCATTTATAGTAGCGTAAAAAACTTTAAGAAAACACCGTTGCGTGCAATGATCCGCGCTGGTTTGGGAACCGGATTGATCATGAGAGGTTCGTCTGGCAGTTGCCCTGCTTACAGTACAATGGAAGTGGACGGTACGAAAACGGAGGCAGTTAACATCCGAACTACCCTGGTGGTGAATAAGCCAAGGCATGAAGTGTACGCCGCCTGGCGAAATCTTGGCACCCTTCCAAGATTCATGAAGCACCTTGCCAATGTTACTCAGCTGACCAACACACGTTCGCACTGGGAAGCAAAGATTCCCCAGGGAAGCCCGGTTTCTATCAGCTGGGACGCGGACATTGTGAAAGACGAACCGAATGAATTGCTTTCCTGGAGGTCATTACCGGGATCAACGATTGAAAATGCAGGAAAGGTTGAATTCCGGGATGCGCTTGGTCATCATGGAACCGAAATCCGCGTAATCATCAGTTATCGTCCTCCAGCAGGAAATATCGGTGGAGGCGTGGCGAAATTGCTCAATCCTCTTTTCAGAAAGTTACTTCATCAAGATATCCAGGGATTTAAGGAATATATCGAGCTGCATAATGAAAATGCACCCGGAGGTTTCAGATAACTGATATCGCTTTTTGCAGATCATTCGCAAATTCTATCAATGAACGATATTTAAGATCCGCGATAGGATCTGGAAGTATAATATCTGTACCGGTAGTTGTTAACAGCACAGCATGAAATCCTGCATTCCTGCCAAATTTCATGTCGCTCAAATTGTTCCCAATCATAATCGTATGCTTTGCAATTACATCAGGATATTCTTTTAGCGCCTTTATAGCCATGCCTGGATTGGGTTTTCGGGTGGGGTCGGTATTTTCTGTTGCAGCATTAAAATATATTTTATCAATTTTTCCGCCAGCCTTGCTTACCTCTTTGATCATTTTTTCGTGAATCGCGAGCAGCGCTTCTTCCGTCATCAATTTCCTGCCCACTCCGCGTTGATTGGTAGCCACGAACACGTATTTAAATATTCCCGACAATTTTTTTATGGCTTCGAGTGCGCCATCATAAAATTCAAATTCTTCTTTTGTTAAAATATAGGGGTCTTTTTCAACATTAATTACTCCGTCACGATCGAGGAAAAGGGTCCAGTCTTTATTAATTTTCGAAAGATCGAGCATGTTAGCAATTTTGTATTAACTGGATTTGGGCCTGGTTGTAATCATCGGGAATTCCAATGTCTATAAAATATTCGTCCTGCACCTGTCCAAACATGGGTTGTGAAGAATAGAATTTCTCGAGGTATTCTTTTTCAAAGGAGAACTTCTGTGGTAATTTTTTGGAAAGTAACGCAGTTTTATTCAGTACATACACGCCACCGTTAATAAGGCTTGATGCATACCATTTTTTTTCTTTGAAAGAATGGATGCGCTGGTGTTCGTCAATAACAACCACTCCGTACCTGTCGGAGTTGATCATTGGTTTTAAACATAAGGAACATTCTGAACCTCGCGCAGTATGAAAAGAAGACAGGCGGGATATATTAACAGCAAAAAATGTAT
>JBDTMM010000044.1:0-10255 GCA_039934275.1 Flavitalea sp.
CTTTCTGTGTGCTGCTTCTCTTCGAACGGGATATTATTTTGCTCCAGTTCCTTTTTAAAATTGTCCTTAATAGCCGACCCATCTGACACGAATACATCATATCCTTTTTGAATTCCTAAAAGCGCTGCACCAACACCACTTTCGCCACCACCTAATATGACAATACGTTTGCTCATTGCTGCGCACAGAATTTAGGTTCCGGATTAAACGGGGTTTTTCTATAGTTTGAACTTCACAGAATTCCACAATTTCTTTACACAAGGGTGGGCTTTCCAAGGATATCAGACATGGGTTTTTCAGTAAGTCATTCAAAATAATTTCTTACCTGATTTTCAGCGTAACTATTGCAAACACGATACAGAATATGGTAACTATCCAGAACCGCGTTACTATTTTACTTTCATGATATCCCAGCTTCTGATAATGATGATGCAGAGGGCTCATTAAAAAGATCCTTCTTCCTTCACCATATTTTTTTCGACTGTACTTGAAGTAAGTCACCTGTATCATTACACTCAAGTTCTCTACCAGAAACACGCCGCAGAAAATGGGTATCAGCAATTCCTTTCTTACAATTATCGCCAGTGCTGCGATGATGCCACCGAGCATTAAACTTCCCGTATCGCCCATAAAAACCTGTGCAGGGTAAGCGTTGTACCATAAAAAGCCAACGCATGCCCCGATCATTGCGCCGATAAAAATCGACAGCTCTCCAAGGTTCGGTATATACATGATGTTGAGGTACTCTGCAAAACGCAGGTTGCCGCTTGCGTAAGCAAATATTCCAAGGCAGGTTCCAATGATCGCGCTGGTGCCGGTGGCAAGTCCGTCTAGGCCGTCTGTTAAATTGGCGCCATTGGAAACTGCTGTGATTATTAAAATGACCGCCAGCACATATAAAACCCATGTTAAATTTCTTATGGCTGGCGGCAATAACTTTGAATAGTTGAATTCATGATTTCTTACAAAGGGTATGGTGGTTATGGGTTCATTCGGAATTACGAACAGAATCTTTTTTCCATCGAGCTCTCTCTTGATCACCTTTATACTGTCATTTACTTCACCTGTATATTCTCTCCAAACCTGTGTATTATTATTAAAAATTAATGTGGCTGCTACCACTATCCCTAGCACTACCTGGCCTAGAATTTTGAACCATCCTGCTAATCCGTCCTTATCTCCTTTTTTATAAGCGATCCCCTGCTGCTGTGCGATCTTTTTAGCGCGCAGTTTCAGATAATCATCTATAAATCCGATGATACCCAGCCAGATGGTACTGAAAATCATCAGTCTTATATAGGCCTTTTCAAGATCGGCAAGCAGCAATGTTGGGATCAGTATTGCAAGTATGATAATGATGCCACCCATTGTTGGCGTTCCCTTTTTCTGCGCTTCTCCTGCGAGCCCAAGGTCACGGACGCTTTCACCTACCTGTTTCTTGAGCAGGTATTCGATCAGTTTTTTTCCAAACACCGCCGATATTACCAGCGACAATATAACGGCCAGCAATACCCGCGAAGTGATGAACTGGAACAAAGCACTACCCGGGAATTTTATCCCTGCTTCCTTCATCCAGTTAAATAATTGATACAACATCCGCTTCGCTATTTGTCAAATAATTCAAACATGTCCATCAACACCTGCTTATCATCAAATGGGTGTTTTACTCCTTTTATCTCCTGGTACTTTTCATGTCCCTTACCCGCTATCAGCACAATGTCTTCCGGTTTAGAAAGACTGATCGCCGTTTTGATTGCCTCCTTCCTATCGGGCATGGAAATGTATTTTCTTCTTGCTGCGGTACTCAGTCCCTGTTCCATATCGTTCAATATCTCCATCGGGTCTTCGCTCCTTGGATTATCAGAAGTGAAAATCGCTTTGTCGCTATATTCGCAGGCTGCTTCGGCCATGATGGGTCTTTTTGAACTATCCCTGTCTCCGCCACATCCAACTACCGTGATCACCTGCTCCGATCCTTTTCTTAATTTCTGTATGGTCGTTAACACATTGATCAGGGCATCGGGTGTGTGGGCGTAGTCAATTATCCCGATCACTCTTTCTTTGGGAGATAAATAATATTCAAATCTTCCCTCTGCACCGGTTATGGCGCTCAGATGCAATAATATTTCACTCTTCTCTTTACCCAGGCAAACGGCCGCGCCATATACTGCAAGCAGGTTGTAGGCATTAAATTCACCGATCAGCCGGAAATGAACTTCCCGATCGTCGACCATCATCACAAGTCCTGTTAAACCATTTTCAAGTATCCTTCCCTTAAAATCAGCAACAGTTTTCAGGCTATAATAATACTTTGATGCAAGCGTATTCTGCAGCATCACCGATCCCCTTTTGTCATCTGCATTGGAAATCGCAAATGCCGAAGAGCTAAGTGAATCGAAGAATGCTTTTTTCACCCTTATGTATTCGTCGAAAGTTTTATGATAGTCGAGGTGGTCGTGTGTGATATTGCTGAATAAACCTCCTGTAAAAAATAAACCGGCAATCCTGTGCTGGTGAACAGAGTGTGAACTAGTTTCCATGAACACATGCGTACATCCGGCATCGAGCATTCTCTTCAGCAGCGCGTTCAGGGTAATGGCATCCGGTGTGGTATGCGTTGCAGGCACCACTTCATCACCAATGTGATTGCTCACCGTACTTAATAACCCACAGGCGTAACCGAATTTATTGAACAATTTAAATAGAAGCGTTGCAATGGTGGTTTTCCCGTTAGTGCCGGTTACCCCTACCAGTTTTAGTTTTTCTGATGGCCTTCCATAAAAATGATGCGCCATTATTCCGGCAGCCACCGCACTATTTTCTACTTCCACATAGGTTACATCGTTTTTATGGCTTGCGGGAATAACCTCGCAAATAATAACTTTTGCATTCTGGCTCAATGCGATGTCAATGAACTGGTGGCCATCGGTAGTGGCTCCGCGGATCGCAATAAATGCGGTGCCGTTAGAAACTTTGCGCGAATCGATCTGCAGGTCGGAAACATCTACAGCGGTGCTGCCATGCACGGACCTGATGTTCACTTTAAATAATATGTCCTGCAGTAATGCCATTTGCTTAATTTAATTCCACAACTACTGTTTCTCCTTTGGTCAATTGCGCACCAGCACCAATGGATTGCGCCACAACTTTACCCTTTCCCTTTGCAAGCACTTTTACATCCCTGTTTTCCAGCAGGTATAAAACGTCCTTCAACCCCATACCCTTTATATCGGGCATGCTTTTTCCTGCTACTTTCTGATCCTTTAATACCGGCTGGTAATTCTCATCCGACAAGCTATTATAAGTGGCCTTTCCTGTTGAATCGGCATATTTCAAATCCAGTTCTTTCAGAATACTTTTCATATCGCCGGAATTACCGGTGTATAAAAATTTTGAAGAGTCGGGTGGTGACGTATAAGGCTGGCTGTGATTTTCGCCACCAACCTGTAGCGCATATAATTTGTCTGCCACTTCTTTAAACACGGGACCCGCAACTGCGCCTCCGTAATATTTTTTTGCAAACGGTTTATTTTTTATAACAACGATGCAAGAATATTTAGGATCATTTGCAGGGAAATATCCCGCGAAGGAAGATTGGTATATGTGATCAGCGTATCCGTGTTTTCCATTTGCGATCATGGCCGTTCCGGTTTTTCCCGCAACCTTATACGTATCACCCAGGAATACTTTGTAACCTGTACCCATGGTTTCGTTACAAACACCGTACAAACATTCCTGCAATTGTTTCAGGGTTGCATCGCTGCAGATTTTTTGTTCGAGCAC
Source organism: Flavitalea sp. (assembly GCA_039934275.1). GTDB lineage: Bacteria > Bacteroidota > Bacteroidia > Chitinophagales > Chitinophagaceae > Flavitalea. Next base: position 3,784 of record JBDTMM010000044.1, read on the forward strand.
CACGGGTTGATTTTGTCTAATTACGATTCCACCTTTTTTTATTTCGTTCACGAGGTAAGGTTTCATCATGGTGCCATTGTTCGCTACTGCATTGTACAACATAAGCGTCTGCAATGGACTAACCAGCACTTCGTACCCGAAAGCCATCCATGGTAGCGAGGTTGCGCTCCATGTTTTTGATTTTGGTGTTTTAACAACAGGCGCATTTTCACCTACGAGGTCAATTCCGGAAAGATTACTAAATCGCAATTTTTTCAGATGATTGACATATTGCATCGGGTTTTTCGCGTAATTGCCATAGACCAGTTTTGCCATTCCTACGTTAGAACTGAGTTCGAAGGCCTGCTTTACGGTTACATTATTGCGGCCGTGATGCTCGCTATCAAACACTGTTCTTTTCATTATCTGCCATTCACCCTTCTGGAGATCAACTTCATTTTCAAGTGTTACGTGTTTATCTTCCAATAACGAAAGCAGGGTGGCAAGTTTGAAGGTCGACCCCGGTTCGGTTGCCCTGATCGCATAGTTCAGGTCTTCCCAATATTCACCCTGCTCATTTCTTCCCAGGTTGGCGATAGCTTTTATTTTGCCGGTTTTCACTTCCATTACAAGGCAGGTTCCGTGCTCGCATTCATTTTCAGTCAACACTTTCAGCAATGCATTTTCTGCAATGTCCTGGATATTTACGTCGAGGGTGGTAACGATGTCCTTTCCCTGTTCTGGTTCTATCTCGGCTCCTTCCACGGGCACGTAAACACCGCCCGCGATATATCGTACCAGCTTCTTGCCACTCTCTCCTTTAAGAACCGTATCGTAAGTATTTTCTAACCCAACATTTGAATTTTTAATCTTTCCGTCACTGTCGATAAAATCTCTCGACAATCCTATTGTTCTGTTTGCAAGCAATCCGAATGGATTAAGTCTTTTATTTTTTACCTCGGCAATAAATCCGCTTTTATTTTTTCCCTGTCTTACCAATGGAAATTTCCTCAGCGTTTTATATTGTTGAAAACTGATGTTTCTCTTTAGGAGATAATACCGGTTCTTATTTTTATACTGAAGATGAAGTTCTTTTTTGTAGTCCGATGTAGACTTGTCTTTGAAATAGCCCGCCAGGCTAAGGGAAAGCGAATCCAAATTTTGTTTGAAGCGTTTGCCGTTCATTTCTGTTAATCCATCTGCACCGAAGTCAACATAGATATCGAAAAACGGGATGGAAGTACTTAGCATGTTTCCATCTTCGCTAAAGATAGTACCCCTGTCGGCATCTACTTCGAGGTAGCGTTGCTGTTGTTGCTTCGCCTGATCTTTCCAGTAAGTGCCCTGGACGTGCTGAATGTAAAATATTTTTCCAAGGATAACCAGGCTAAACGCCACTATCCCAAGGAAACACAGGTACACTCTCCATAATATATCGCTTTTTATTTCCAAGCTCAGACAGGTTTGGCTTTTGTTTTTGGTTGACTACTAATTCTATTTTTGTGTGCTATCTAACAACACAATGGGTGGAGACATTAATTCTTTTAATCCATAAGGTTCCACCGCCTTCGACAATTCACTCTGTTTACTCCTGAACATCACTTCACTTTTCAGGGTTTTATATTCATAGTTCAGTTCATCAAGCTCCTTGTTTACCGTATTAATGCTTCGAATTGTTTTGTCTGCGTAATGACCGTTGTAGATATATATTACGGCGAGAAAGGAAAGAAAAATAAAAAAGGGGAAATTCCTCACAAGCCACTGGTAATCCAGCATGCGTTTCCAATCGGAGCGTACCTCTTTTATATTTACTTCTTTTGTCATTCCGTTGCAGGTTATATTTTTTCAGCTACTCTTAGTTTTGCGCTTCTTGCTCTCGGGTTTCTTTTTACCTCCGCATCATTTGCGGTGATTGGTTTCTTTGTAATCACGAGCAATTGCGACTCATTATTTCTATTTCCAAATACATCTGTTTCGTGTTCCTCTTCAAATTTCCCCAGTTTGTAAAATAATTTTACGAGCCTGTCTTCCAGGGAATGAAAAGTGATCACTGAAACCCTTCCACCCGCTTTTAATAGGGGTGGAATCTGAACCAGTAATTCTTTTAGCGCCCCCAGTTCATCGTTCACCTCTATCCGCAAAGCCTGGAAAACCTGTGCGAAATATTTATTCGGATTTCCTTTCACTACATCGTGTACCGTATTCTTGAAATCCGCAATTGATTTTAAAGTATTGGTTGTGCGTGATGCCACTATAGTTTTTGCAAGCGTTTTCGAATTTGTTACTTCACCATATAATTCGAACAACTTGTGCAATCGTGTTTCTGTATATGTATTCAGAAGAATTGCCGCTGTAAATTCCTGCCGCTTGTCCATTCTCATATCCAGTGCTCCATCAAAACGGGTAGAAAACCCGCGTGTACCTTCGTTGAACTGGTGACTGCTTACGCCAAGATCTGCAAGCACCCCGTTGACCGATGAAATTTTATGCAACCTCAGAAACTTTTGCAGGTAACGGAAGTTGTGAGGAACGAAAATAATCCTCGGGTCTTCGGGCAGGTTACTTTTTGCGTCAGCGTCCTGGTCAAAAGCAACCAGTCTGCCTTTGTCATTCAGTCTTTTTAATATTTCGGCTGCATGACCGCCGCCGCCAAATGTGCAATCGACATAAGTTCCATCAGGCATTATATTCAAAGCATCCACGGCTTCGTGCAGTAAAACCGGAACGTGGTAATCATTGGAAGCCTGCTGATCCATAAATAAGGCTTTAGGATAACAACCCGTTCGGTATCACTTCTTTTGCCAGTTGACTGAAAGCCTGCGGTGTCATCGAATCAAAGAACTCTTTATACTTCACTTTGTCCCAGATTTCAATTTTTTTCATGGAACCCACCAATACGATATCCTTTTCTATACTTGCATGTTCCCTCAGGTTTGGCGGTATCAGCAATCTTCCTGCAGAATCCCACTCCAATTCTGTGGCACCATTGAGAAAATATCTTGTGAATTCGCGTACTTTCGGGTCATAATCATTCAGTTTGCTTAACCCTTCAAATGTTGGATTCCAGTTTACTACCGGGTATAATGAAAGGCATCTTTCAAATCCCCGGCTGATCACAAACTGGTTCGGTGTCTCATCAGGCAATTGTTTTTTGATTGCTGCGGGAAGCAAAAAGCGTCCCTTAGCATCAACAGTTGCTTCATATTCACCCAGAAAACCAATCATTTAGAAGAATAATTTAAAAGAAATAACCTTACTTGACACAAAATAACACTTTTTACCACTACAGGTGGGAAATTACAATTATTTAATTTTTCCACATCCTTGCGGATAAGTGAAACTCACGGTGGCACAAGGTTTCAATTAGTTTTGGTAAGTAAAAACCCGGATCGTATGTGGATTTCCTGTGGATTGTTGTGCATTGGCTGTTAATAACCTCACATGAACCCTAAAAATTTATCGATTGCCGACTATAGCTATGATCTTCCCGAAAATCGAATCGCTCCTTACCCAAATCCCGAGCGCGACAGTTCCAAACTGCTGATCTATGATCAGAAAACTCTTTCGGAAGACATCTTCCGGAATATTTCCTACTATCTTCCGGAAGATTCGCTGATCATTTTCAATAATACCCGCGTAATAGCAGCCCGGCTGCTATTTATAAAACCAACCGGTGCTAAAATTGAAGTGTTTTGCCTAGAACCCGGGCCGGATGAAGGTGATATTACCCATGCCCTCGCCATTCGTTCTGCCGTTACCTGGAAATGTTTCGTTGGAAATGTATCGTCATGGAGCAAGGACCAGATTCTCGAGAAAAAAATAGAAAGTTCTTTCGGACCATTAAACCTGAAGGCAAAAATGATTGCCGCTAAAGGCGACCATTTTTTAATTGAATTATCCTGGCATCCCAATGAGTTAAGTTTCGCAGAAGTATTACACGCGGCCGGTCAAATACCACTTCCTCCTTACATAAAACGAAAACCCAACGCCACTGATGCGGAACGATACCAGACCGTTTATGCAAATTATTCCGGTTCCGTTGCGGCACCAACCGCAGGTTTGCATTTTACCAATGCAACACTACAGCAACTGGAACAAAAAAAAATAGCAAGGGATTTTGTAACGCTTCACGTTGGTGCCGGAACTTTTAAACCCGTGAAATCCGAAACGATGAAAGATCATCTCATGCATTCAGAATTTATCGAGATAAACAAAACGCTGGTTGAAAATATTTTATCGAATCCAAACCGGAAAATAATTGCAGTAGGAACCACTTCCCTTCGAACACTGGAATCGATATATTGGGCTGGAAGAAAATTATTAAAAGATACTAACCTTTCTGCCGGTCAACTCGCAATTCAACAATGGGAACCATACGAAAGCGAAGTAAGTATTTCTGCCACAATTGCAATGAATGCCTTGATTGAATGGATGAAGAAAACAAATACAAGCCGACTGATCATCAAAACAAGTTTGCTGATTGTGCCTGGTTATGAATTTAAAATAACGGATATTCTGATCACTAATTTTCATCAGCCGAGATCAACACTATTACTGCTTGTTGCAGCATTTATCGGGGAGAAATGGGAAAGCGTTTATACTTATGCGTTAGCAAATAATTTCAGGTTCCTGAGCTATGGGGATGCCTGTCTTTTTTTTAGGCGGGGACAAGTTCCTTTACCGTTGGCAGTTCAAGTATAAACGAAGAACCCTTGCCCAGCGCGCTTTCTACCCTTATCCGGCCGTCGTGGGCATCGATAATTGTTTTTACATAACTCAACCCCAGGCCAAATCCTTTTACATTATGCAGGTTGCCGGTATGCGCGCGGTAAAATTTTTCAAAGATTCTTTTCTGTGTTTCTTTACTCATTCCAATACCATTATCTTCGAATTTCAGCACAAGTCTTTTATTAACATCTTCACTCGAAATTTTCAGCAGCAAATTTTCTTTGGAATACTTCATTGCATTATCAACGAGGTTCGAAATTAAGTTTCTGAAGTGAACCACGTCGCCATTAATAACATCATTGGTAGCATTCAGGTTCAATTCAATTTTTCCGTCGATACCCTGTAATTGCAGTGTGTAATTTGAAATAACATCCGAAATAACTTCATGAACGTGCATCGGTGCTTTTACCAATTGAATTTCCTGCCTGTCCATCAGAGCCGCCTGGAGAATGGTCTCCACGTGTTTGTTCATGCGTTTATTTTCTTCTTTGATTATTCCGCTGAAATAGTCCATCCTGCTTCGGTCTTCCAATACTTTATTATTCCTTAGCGCATCCACTGCTAAAGAGATGGTGGCCAGTGGTGTTTTAAATTCATGCGTCATATTATTGATGAAATCATTTTTTATTTCACTCAATTTCTTTTGCCGCAGCAGTGCATATACCGTTACGTAAAACGCGCTGATGATCATCAGCGTAAAAAATATAGCCCCCACAATCATCCACCTCATCTGGCGGAAAACGATTTCTTTAATATTAGGGACCACAATAATCATTTCCTGCGAGGGAACGAGGTTTTCAAGGTCGGTACCGGTTGGTGGTTGAAGTGGAATATGAAGCTGAAGGTTATTTACCGAATCTTCGAACTGGATCTGGAAATCTTTGGACTGCAATTCATATTCATAATAAAGCGATCCCACATCGCCGATAATGGCAAATTCAAAAGGAATATTTTTAAGGCCCTGATTATTCATGGAATTGCGCAACTTCTCTTCAATTTCAAAGGCGGTGAACTTCTGCGCCACAGTGGCGGGTCGCATCAGTTCGCTTTGGAATTGGTCCGAAGGGAAATTGAAACCGGGTTTCCTAAAGTTTTTGAGGGTGGGAAGCGGTGTTTTTTGTTCCATCAGCTGATCACCCACTTCACGCAGCGCGATGATCACCTTCCAGCGGAACTCTTCCTGTTTATTTACCAGCATCGTATCGAGCCAGTTGTACTGAACATAAATGGTACCCACCAGGGACAGGCTGATCAGAACAATAATAATTGGAAAAATTTTCTTCACTTCAACAAATTTAGGGAACAGTTTGCAGTGGGGTCAATTGTTCACTCATAAAAAATGCCTTAATTTACAATAATGACAACACCAGCTCCGGGCATATTACTCATAGCTGAGCCCTTTCTGAAAGATCCGAATTTCAGCCGAACGGTAGTGTTTATATGCGATCACCACGCTCAGGGAAGTTTTGGATTTGTGCTTAATAAGAAGTACGGCCACAACCTCGGCGAACTCATGAATAATGTTAACGACGTTATCATACCCCTTTTTTACGGCGGCCCCGTACAGATGGATACCATTCATTTTCTTCATCGGCACCCGGATAAGATACCGGGTAGTAATGAGATACTAAACGGGATCTACTGGGGCGGCGATTTTGAACTTGCCATACAACTGATCAGGTCGGGTGAAATAGACGGTAACGATATCCGTTTCTTTATCGGCTATTCGGGATGGGCGGAAGGTCAGCTTTCAGAAGAACTGAAA